>JAGVOR010000082.1 GCA_020052635.1 Candidatus Omnitrophota bacterium | reverse complement strand
GGAATTTAGAAATAATTAACTCGATTTGGAACAAAAGGAAAGCCGAAAGAAAAGTGATCAGGTTCAACAGGAATATTTTACGCATAAATTATTCTCCGATAATTTTAACCAAAACCCGTTTTTTTCTTTGGCCGTCAAACTCTCCGTAAAAAATCTGCTCCCAGGGGCCAAAATCCAGCTTGCCGCCGGTAACGGCAACCACTACCTCTCTGCCCATCAGTGTGCGTTTTAAATGCGCATCCCCATTATCCTCACCGGTTTGGTTATGCTGGTATCGATCCTTACCGAAGGGGGCTAATTTTTCCAGCCAAACTGCAAAATCACGATGCAACCCGCTTTCATCATCATTAATAAAAACACTGGCGGTAATATGCATCGGGTTAACCAGGCACAACCCTTCTTTGATCCCGCTTTTGGCCAGGGCAGCCTCTACCTGGGGAGTAATATTTATAAATTCCTGTTTTTGAGCGGTTTTAAACCAGAGGTAATCGGTAAAAGATTTCATTTATAATTTCTCAAGAATCAGCCTATCATTCTGCTGATCAATTTTAAAATTAAAATTCTTCAAAAAAGACATCCCTAATAAACCATCCTGGCCAATCATGCCGGATGCCTGGTCCGGCAGGATCGCCGCTTCAACGTTGGCTACCTCCGAACCCTGGACGCTTACACTCTCAAGAATTATCCTTTTGGCTTTTACTTGACTGCCGTCCGCCAAAATCACCTCAATCATACTATCCGGCTGACCCGGCTGAGTCTGGGCATTCTCCCCTAAACTGGCGGCCACTTTACTAGAGAGCGCTAATATCGAAGCCCCGGTATCCAGGATCAGGTTAACCTTTACTTTTTTATTTAATACCGCCGCCACCATCATGTGGCCGGTCTCTTTATTTAAAACCGCCTGCTTAGGCTCACGTTCCTGCTTTTCCCTGGCCTCCTGGATCCTTGCCTCCTGCTTTTCTTTTTCTTTAACCCAGTCCTCCCTAAGCTGCGCATCAGTTTCCGCCGAGGAACGGGTAATGCTGGCGATCTGCTCCTTGCCGAATTTAATCGATCCGCTGTTTACCTCCAAAGTAATATCCCGGTCATCCTCCTTCTGGATAATCCCTTCGATCGAGCGGCCGTTTTTAAGATACAAGGTATCCGCAAAAACCGGCATCTGAAAATCCAAGAGGAACAAAAAAACCAGCGCCCCGATAATACTGCGCCGGTTAAAAATCTGGCGGTAATTCAATCGATCATGCATCTTGGCTCCCCAGTGTTTTACCATTTACCGGTTTTTATTTTTTTTGCCGGCGGAAATTTTTTTAAAGCGCACAGCGAATCCCTAATCTTATGCACCGGTAAAGAATAACGAGTAAGTTTTCCGGAAATAAATTTATCGTAACCGGCTAAATCCATCAGGCCGTGCCCGCTGTAGCAGAATAAAATTACCTTCTTTTTACCCTCCTGCCTGGCCTTGTTGGCCTCATCGATCGCGCAGGCAATCGCATGCGAGGTTTCCGGTGCGGGGATCATCCCTTCAGTCCTGGCCCAGAGCATCGCTGATTCATAGCATTTGACCTGATCATACGCTCGCGGTTTAATTAAACCTTCAACCCGCGCCTGGCTGACTAAAGGAGCCATACCGTGATAACGCAATCCTCCGGCATGGATCGGCTCCGGAATAAAATTATGGCCCAAGGTATACATCGCTAAAAGCGGAGTAAGCCCTGCGACATCTCCGAAATCATAAGCAAACGGCCCCTTGGTTAAGGTCGGGCAAGCCGTCGGCTCAACCGGTATAATTTCTATTTTTGCTCCGTGGATCTTATCGCAGATAAAAGGAAAGGCGATGCCCGCAAAATTACTTCCCCCGCCCACACAGCCAATCACCACATCCGGCTTCTTCTCACCCGCAATCTTTAATTGTTTTTTAGCTTCCAGGCCGATAATGGTCTGGTGCAATAAAACATGATTAAGCACGCTGCCTAAGGAATAACGGGACTTACCGCTTTTATCGGATAAGGCATCCTCGACTGCTTCGCTGATGGCAATCCCTAAACTTCCCGGGGTATGCGGCATCTCCTTTAAAACGGCGCGTCCGGCATGCGTATGAGGGCTGGGACTGGCAATACACTCTGCTCCCCAGGTCTGCATCATCGTCCGGCGCATCGGCTTTTGATCAAAACTGATGCGCACCATATAAACCCGGCATTTCAGGCCGATCAAACTGCAGGCAAAGGCTAAGGCACTGCCCCACTGTCCGGCTCCGGTTTCAGTCGTTAAGCGCTTGATCCCGAATTTTTTGTTATACCAGGCCTGCGCTACCGCGGTGTTCGGTTTATGGGAGCCTGCGGGACTGGTACTTTCATCCTTATAATAGATCCGCGCGGGGGTCTTTAAATATTTCTCTAAGGCCAAAGCCCGGCGTAACGGCGCCGGGCGCCAAATGGTCAAAATCTCCAAAATCTCCTGCGGAATATCGATCCAGCGGCAGGTAGAAATCTCCTGCTCAACAATGTTAGCGGGAAAAACCCGCTCCAGCATCTTAGGATTTAAGGCAGTTCCGTCAGGCGCAAGCGGCGGCTGCAGGGGAGTAGGCAAATCCGCAGCCAGATTATACCACTGTTTAGGAATATCCTTTTCATCAAGCAAAATCTTTTTTCTCATCATCTTACCTCTATTTTACCCGCAAAAAATATTTTTAAAAGTTATTTTTTGAAAATCATACTGGTGATGCCCTGGATAATATTGCCCACTGCCGTTTTAAAAGAATATTTCGGCTCCGTAAGCGTTCCCCCTAATTTAATCACGCCGAATCTTCCGCCCCGGCCGACAATCGCGGTGGTCACATCTTTGAATGTCCCGTCTAAAGGCACCATTTCATTTAAAATTTCTACGTCCAAATTTCCGGCTAAAGATTGGTCAAAACCGATTTTTACCGGCCCGGACAAATTAACGATCAGGCTGTGTAATTTAAATCTATCGGTAGAAATAAATTTATCCTTGACTGAAAACGAACAGGAGCATTCCGTAAATTCGATCTTGCCCAGGTCACGGGCCAAAAGCAGTTTGCCTAAGCCCTGCAATAAATTCAACTCCCCCAGCCGGCCATGAGTAACCGCAAAATCGCCTGCGGCTTCCAACCGATCAAGGTTGGCTCCTGCACCGGTAGCCTTAAGCTGGCCGAGGAAGATCCCGGCAATATCCTTCTGTTTGGAAACGGTATCATTTTTAAGCTTTGCCAGGTTGATACCGCTGGCATTAAGCTGCAGCTGATAAATCAAATCCGCAGTAAACAGGTTCATCCCCGCCGCACCCTGGATCACTCCGTCATAAAAAGTCAGGTAAGCGGTAGGGATTTTAGCAATTCCCTCCTCCTGCAAATAATTCAGCGCAAAATCCGTGGCGGTCAAGCCGTACACCGAAAAACTACTGGCGGTAGAACTGATCTTTAAATAACAATTTTTGAAATCTCCTAACCGGCCGTTTAAGTTAAAATCGGTATCAATCTTACCGCTTGGCGAAAGCTTAATTATCCCGGGGTATTGCTTCGCCAATATTTTATTCAGGTTGCTTAACTCTAAAATGAGATTGCCGGTTAGATCCAAGTGAGGATTAGCGGGCTGGGCACGGTCAATCTCTCCGCGGCAGGAAAATTGGGTATCCAGGTATTTACCCTGCAGCTGATGCAATTTGATCAGAGGCCCGGCAAGATCAAAATCGGCGGCCACCGACAACCCCTCGGAAAATAATTTCAATTTAACCTGCGGGCGGTTAAAATCAAGCAGTGAACCGTTGCTCTGGTAATTGATCCCCTGATATTTAAACCGGGCCTCCTGCCAGTTTAAACCCTGCTGGCTAAAAGCCAAACTGCCAAAAACTTCCTCCAGCGGGCTGCCCAGGTTGTCCAACTTCAGATTGG
>JAGVOR010000180.1 GCA_020052635.1 Candidatus Omnitrophota bacterium | reverse complement strand
TAAATCCCAGCGCGCTGCTTATAATTATTTCATTAAGCATTATGATTATACCGTTTCGCCGCTTAAGCTATCCGCGCAGGCGGGTTGTCTGGATTTATTTGATGCCTGGGCCGCAGAGCGTAAATCCGTTCATCCTGATTTGGTTTATCGGGGCATGCTGGAGGATAATTATAAAGTTATCCGGGCGGCATTCAGGGATTACCGGTCTTTGCATTTTGAAGGTATCGTGATTAAAATGGATAAGGAGATCTGGGGTTTTAGTTTCGGATATAAATTGAGCGATGATACTTTTTGCGTGCTTTATGAGATAACCGATCTTGCGGTTAAAGGGCTGGCGCAGTTTATCTTTCGCCAGTTTAGTTGCCAGTTAAAAGGATATAAGTATATTAATATTATGGATGATTCCGGCCTGGCGAATTTAGCCCGAACCAAGCTCTCCTATCATCCGGTACGTTTAATTCCGGCTTATATCGCAACCAGAGAATGAACATAAATATCGAAGAGATAGAATTTACCGTATTCGATACCGAGACTACCGGCCTTCACCCGGCGCAAGGGGATCGGATTGTGGAATTGGCCGGTTTAAAAGTCCGGGGCCAGGAAAAGCTGGCGAGATTTGATTGCCTGGTTAACCCTCACCGCGAGATTTCCGCCGGGGCATTCGCGGTCAACAAGATTACCCCGGAAATGTTAAAACATGCCCCGGATCTTTCAACCGTGATGCCTAAGTTTTTAGAATTTATCGGCGGCAGCTGCTTATGCTCTTATAATGCGGAATTTGATTTGGGTTTTTTAAACGCCGAGCTTAAATTATCCGGGCGCCCGCCATTAGCGGGGATCGTGGTTCTGGATGTGTTGACCATGGCGAGAAAACTTCTGCCCGGATTGCCCCGTTATCCGCTCTGGGCTGTTGCTCAGAAACTGGGGATTGTTTCTCCCCAGGCCCACCGGGCTTTTGCGGATGTGGAACTGACTTGGGAGGTTTTTAATCAGCTGAAAAGCATCGGTGCCAAGAAAGGCATTTTTGGATTTACCGCTTTTTCCGAGTTATTTGCTTATAACCCTGTTTTAGCCGAGGGCGTTGGTCTAGAAAAAATAACCCGGATTCAAAAATGCATTCAGGAGAAAAAAATCTTAAAATTTTCCTACGCCTCCAGCACCACGGGGGAAATTTCGCAGCGGGAGATTATTCCGCAGGAGATCAGGCAGGATAATCAAACCCGCTATTTAGTCGGATACTGCTGTTTAAAGAAGGAACAGCGCACCTTCCGCCTGGAAAATATTTTAAACTTGGAGGTCATTTAGCCATTTTTTTGAGTTTGCGTTGGCGCAGATTTAGTATAAAATAGAGTTTCCTAAGCCGGAATTTTTTGAGGAAAACAAATATGTTACGCAATAAAAAACTAATCCCCGCCGAACACAGAAAATACCTGCGTCTGGATACGGTACTGCCGGTGCAATTCCGCCTGGAAGGCGATGCCGAAGAAATATTCATCTCGGCCTGGCTGCAGGGGTTTACTAACAATATCGGCCGGGGCGGGATTTGCCTGGCGATTAATAACCTTGACGAGCGGTTTTTTGATTTACTGGCGCAAAAGAAGGTTAAATTATCTTTAGAAATCGATCTACCGGTCAGCCGGAAACCGATTTGCGCCAAAGCCAGCGTAGTTTGGGCAAAAGAAATCTTTGGAGATAAGCACCAATACCTGGTGGGGATACATTATGAACAGATTTTGGCCAGCCAGAATTCCCGGTTGATGCGTTATGTTTGGGTCAAAAAACTTTTTGTTCCGGTAGTGCTGGCTTTAGTTTTGATTTTAGGGTTTGGTCTGGGGATTAACAGCTACCTAAGTTTTAAGTTAACCCGGCATAATAAATTACTCATTGAAAAATTGGGTGAGGTTTTAGAGGCCTCCTCTACCGCTAAGCAGAAGGTGGAGGAAGTGGTTGTTCAACGCCAGTATTTCCAAGCCAAGCTTAAAGCCTTACAGGAGCAGATCGCGCAGGTTGAATCCCAAAAAGCCAGCATTGAGGCCGGGGATTTAAAGCAGATTCAGCAGCTTAGTGAAACCATTAGCACTTTAGCCCAGGAGAAGCTTGACCTGGAAGGAAAACTGGTTTTAGTCCAGCAAAAAGAAAACCGAGCCTCCCAAGAATTAATCCTTTTAGATAAACAGAAGTTGGTTTTGGAAAAAGCTAACTTCGATAAGATGTATCAGTGGCTTAAAATCCATCAAAATAACCGCACCGGATTAGTGGCGAGTTTCGAAGGGGATAAGGAAATCGCCAACTGGTCTTTTACTTATGATCTGGCTCTTCTGGTCCAGGCCTACGCCTATTTTGGTGATTTTGACCGGGCGAGAAAAATTCTGGATTTTTTTGCCAATGAAGCTAAAAGAGAAAACGGATGGTTCCTGAATGCTTATTATGTCGATGACGGGTCGCCGGCGGAGTTTGTAATGCATGCCGGTCCGAATCTCTGGCTGGGGCTGGCGATTATGCAGTATACGCATTTTACCCAAGACCGTGCTTATTTAGGATTGGCCCAGAGCATTGCGGAAACAATGCTCTATCTGCAAAAACAGGATCCTTCCGGCGGCCTGCGGGGCGGGCCGCAAGTTAGCTGGTATTCTACCGAACATAACCTTGATGCTTATGCTTTCTTTAAGGCGCTGGCTGAGGTGACGCAAAAACCGCTTTATGCGGCGGCGGCGGAAAAGACTTTAAGCTGGATCGTCAACAATACTTATAACAGTAAAGATTTGCCGGTTAAGCGCGGTAAAGGTGATTCTACGATTGCCACCGATACTTATGCCTGGAGTATTGCGGCGGTGGGGCCGGAAAAATTACTGGAATTAGGGATGAATCCGGATCAAATTCTGGAATTTGTGGAAGAGAACTGTAGCGTAGAGGTAAATTTTAAGCATCCCGATGCCCCGCAAACCGTAAAAATAAAAGGATTTGATTTTGCTCCGCAGCGTCATACGGCCCGCGGCGGAGTGGTTTCTTCGGAGTGGACCGCGCAAATGGTGGTTTCCTATAAAATCATGGAAGAATTTTATTTAAAGCAAGGTGACCCGGTTAAGTCCGCCAGCTACGGGAACAAGGCGGCGGTGTATTTAAGTGAACTGGGCAAGATGATTATTTCCAGCGCCTCGCCTTCCGGCCAAGGCGAGGGATGTCTGCCTTATGCCACACAGGACCAGGTAGATACCGGCCATGGCTGGTCTACTCCTCAAGGCAGCCATACGGGTTCAGTTTCCGGGACAACCTATACTTTATTTGCTTACCATGGGTTTAATCCTTTAGCGCTTAAGGAATGAAGGTAAAATTACAACTTATTTTTAAGCGGTTGTATGCAGCGTTTGGGCCGCAGCAGTGGTGGCCGGGAGAAAGCGCCTTTGAGGTGATGGTGGGGGCAATCCTGACCCAGAGCACCAGCTGGTCGAATGTTGAAAAAGCGATCAGTAATCTTAAAAAGAAAAAATTGCTGGATGCTGCCAAGCTCTATTCCCTGCCGCCCGGTAAACTGGCCGGTTTGATCAAAAGCGCAGGGTACTATAATATTAAAGCTGCCCGGCTGAAAAACTTTTTGAAATTTTTCTTTACCCGCTACGGTGCCGAGATCAAACGGATGCGCCAAGAGAATACCGGAATTTTGCGCCAGCAGTTATTAGCGGTCAAAGGCATCGGCCCGGAAACCGCCGATTCTATATTGCTTTATGCTTTGCAAAAACCGGTATTTGTCGTCGATGCATATACTAAAAGAATCTGCAGCCGGCATAACTTAATCGGGCCGGATGCGCCATATTCCCAAGTGCAGGAATTTTTTATGCGGGACCTTAAGCAAGATCCGAAACTTTTTAACGAATACCATGCTTTATTAGTCAGGCTGGGTAAGGATTATTGCCGCAAGCAAAATCCAAAATGCGAAATTTGCCCGTTATGGTCAATCAAGAACGTTTAACTAAAACTCTCAAAACCTTAATTTCCCTGGATTCCCAAAATCCTCCCGGGGATGAACGCCGGGTTGCGGAGTTTGTCGGCGCTTATCTTACACGTCTGGGTCTGACCGTCAAGACTTACGTTTTTAGCGCCAAAAGAATTAATGTGGTGGGGATTTTAAAATCCGGTAAAAATAGAAAATCTCTGCTTTTGACCCCGCATTTAGATACGGTCCCGGCCGGAAAAAGCTGGAAGTTTCCGCCGTTAAAAGCAACGCTCGCCAAGGGACGGATTTATGGTTTAGGAGCCACCGATTGCAAAGGTAATTTGGCCTGCGGCCTGGAGGCGATTCAGGCGCTGGTTGAAGATCAAATTAATCTTGAGTATGATTTAATCTTTGCCGCCACCGCGGATGAGGAAAGCGGTTCGGCTTTAGGATTGATTCCGCTCCTTGAGCATAAACTCCTGAAGGCGGACGCCGCGGTAGTGTTGGATGCCGATGATTTTGAAATTGTGGTTACCCAGAAGGGGCTGATGCATTTAACGGTTAAATTGCGCGGTAAAAAAGCCCACGGTGCCTATCCCCGGCTGGGGGTTAATGCCATTGAGCAGGCCGCCAAAATAATTACGGATTTAAAAAATCTGCACTTCGGCCGGATAAAAAGCAAATATTTACATCCTGCCACGGTAAATGTGGGGACAATTAAAGGCGGGGATAAGGTTAATGTGGTCAGTGATTGGTGTGAGCTGGAATTGGATATTCGGTTTTTACCCGGGACCCATCCGCAAGAGGTCTTGCGGGCCTTAAAAAAAGTAATTTCCCGCCACGGCCGGCAATATCAAATTCAAATCCAGGGGGTACAGAACCCGTATTCTATCAACCCGCATCATCCTTTGGTGGTTGGGCTTTGCGCAGCGATGAAACGCCTAAACATCAAGCCCCGGATCAGCGGTTCGGAAGGAGCTACCGTAATTACATTTTTTAAGGAGAAGAATATTCCGGCGGTCGCCACCGGATTCGGCCGGGAAGGATGTGCGCATATCGCTGATGAATATGCCGACCTGAAGAGCCTAGAAAAAGGCGCCAAGGTTTTGGTTGAATTTTTGAAAAACTACCGGTTTTAGTTATTTAAAAATTAAGGAGATAAAGATGGAAGCGCTAGTGATTAATAAAAAACCCCGTTTAAAAAAACCATATCTGGTCGTGGCCTGGCCGGGAATGGGAGAGGTAGCCTTTAAAGCCGCCAAATATTTAATTCAGAGTTTAAAGGCCCAAGAGTTTGCCCGGATTATTCCTGACGAGTTTTTTTATCTTTCCGGGAGCGTGATTGCCAACGGTATCCTGGAGACTCCGCAGCTGCCCGAGGGAAAATTTTATTATTGGAAGAATCCTGCTTCAAAAGGCTCCTGCGGTAAAAATGATTTGGTGATTTTTGTCAGCAATGCCCAGCCGGATTTATCCCGGGCCGACAGCTACGCTAAAATCATTATCGGTTTAGCTAAGGACTTGGGGGTGGAATCAGTGGTTAGTTTTGCTTCTATGCCCCAGGCTACCGATCATACCCAGGATTCCGGAATTTGGTTTGCCTCGACCGACCAAAAAATAAAGGAAAATTTAAAAAAATATAATTTCACCGCTTTGACTGACGGCCAGATCAGCGGGATGAACGGGTTATTTTTAGGGATGGCTAAAAAATCAGGATTAAATGGTTTTTGTTTATTAGGGGAGATTCCGCTATACACCATCCAGATCGAAAATCCCAAGGCATCCAGCGCCGTATTGGCTGCCTTCAGCAAGATTACAAATATTCCGGTGAATCTTGCGCCGCTGAAAGAACAGGCACAGGCAATGGAAAATGAAATTAATAAACTGCTTGAGTATTTGAAACTGGGTAATCCCGGTTCAAGCTCTCCTATCGGCGAAGAGGAGGTAGAGCTGATTAAAAAATCTTTAAGCCAACTGACTAATCTGCCGGTTTCAGTGAAAGAAAAAATTGAGAAACTGTTTGAGGAAAGCCGCCAGGATATCAGCAAGGCTAAAGAATTGAAGGTTCAGCTGGATAAATGGAATGTTTATAAGGAATATGAAGATAAATTTCTGGATCTTTTCCGCAAAGATCAGGATAAAGGGCAGTAAGCGATGGACCAAAAGATAAAGGTGGTGTTGTTTGATTTAGGCAGGGTGCTGGTAGATTTCGATCATTTAAGAGCGGCCGGCAGAATAGCGCAATTTTGCGCGAAATCACCGCAGGAGATTTACGATCTTTTTTTTGCTTCTGTGGCAACGATCGATTTTGAGGCCGGACGGATCTCTCCGGAAAACTTTTACCTCCAGGTCAAAAGTATGCTGGACCTCAACTTAAGCTATGCTTCATTCGAACCGATCTGGAATGATATATTTTTCTTAAGCGCCAAGAACCGGGCAGTTTTCGGGCTGGTTAATTCTTTAAGGGGGTATTATCAAACCGCGATGCTTTCCAATATCAACCTGTTGCATTATGAATACCTGAAAAAGAACTTTCCGGTATTTGAGGCCTTTGACCGGGTTTTCCTTTCTTTTCAGCTCGGTTTGATTAAGCCGGACAAGCAGATTTATAGTTTAGTCTCCCGCCAGCTGGGCGTGGCGCCGGAGGAAATTTTTTATACGGATGACCGCCCGGAACTGGTGGAAAGCGCAAAGTCTTTGGGGTTTGAGGGAAGTGTTTTTACGGATTATAAACAGCTTATTTACGACTTGAATTTAAAAGGGATTATCTGTCCACCTTTTTTGAAATCCCCGCCGCTTTAGTTTCTTAAAGCGTTAACTCCCCGGCGGCCAAAGAATCCACTCTCCGACGGTAAATTTGTAATCTTCGAGCGCCGTTTTAAGCAAAAAATACTTGACAATGCCAAGATATTGTGGTAAAAAAATACCATAGCCACTAGATTTTGCGCTAAATTTACGGGAGGTTTAAACTTAAGTTGGAAAAAATCGGATAGATTTTAGGGGGGCTCATGTAAAGTAACTGCAACTGAGCCCTTTTTTATTTAAGCGGGAAATTTCCGGCGGTAAAAGCCGCAGAAATTACCCCGCTAACAGTGAAACAGCAAAAATTGCTCAATAAAGCAGATAATTATGAAAACCGTCGGGTTAACTTACGATTTAAAAACAGATTATAAGTTCAAAAAGGATGATCCTCTGGATGCCAACGCGGAGTTTGACCATCCGGATACGATTGATGTTATTGCCGACGCCATTTCCGCTAACGGTTTTAAGGTAAAAAAAATCGGCAATGCCGTGAACCTTCTGGAAAAAATCGACCATCTGGAGGTCGATATTGTTTTTAATATCTCCGAGGGATTAAGCGGAAGAAACCGTGAATCCCAGGTGCCGATTTTATTGGAGATGGCCGGGATTCCTTTTGTGGGAGCCGACGCTTTGACTTTAGGTTTGACTTTGGATAAGGTGATGGCCAAGAAAATCTTTATTGCCGAGAAAATTCCTACCCCTAAATTCTTTGAGGTTAGTTCAACTGACGGCTTAATCGACCATGACCACTGCGCTTTTCCCCTGATTGTTAAGCCGCGCTTCGAAGGTTCATCTAAGGGCCTCAGTGAAAGCTCCCGGGTGGAAAACCCCGAGGAACTTAAAAAACAGGTCGAGTTTATTGTGAAAACCTATAAACAGCCGGCATTAGTCGAAGAATTTATTTCGGGGCAGGAGTTTACTGTAGCGATCGTCGGTAATGATAACCCGGAAGTAATGCCGGTGGTGCAAATCAAGATTGACGGCAAGCTAAAATTAAATGACAAATTTTATACTTTTGCCCGGATTACTTCTGACCGCCTGGAGTATATCTGCCCGGCGAAGATCAACAGCGAGTTGAAAAATAGATTGGAAGAATTGGCGCTCAAGGTTTATCGGGGGGTAGAGTGCAGGGATTTCGGCCGGGTGGATTTCCGGGTAGATCAAAACGGCAATCCTTATGTTTTAGAGATTAACCCGCTGCCTTCTTTATCTACGGAAGATGTTTTTATGCTGGT
>JAGVOR010000192.1 GCA_020052635.1 Candidatus Omnitrophota bacterium | reverse complement strand
CTTCCATGACCCTTTCAGTTGCAGAAGGTAGCAATGGTTTTGCTTTTGGCAATATGTTCGAAGCCCAGGGGGGCCCGGCTATTCCTGAACCTACCAGCTTATCACTGCTAGGATTAGGCTTATTTGGCTTGTTAAAGTTTGGCAAAAGAAAGAAGTTATAACTGATATTAACGCGCGACTACGTGGCCGCGCGATAATATAAGCAACAAAAAATCTTAAAAAGAAAGGGAGGTGAAATTAATGAAGAAGCTTATTATTGTACTTGCAATATTAATGGCAGTCTCATCTTTTGTGACTAGCCAGGCTCAGGCGGCTGTTTATACTCCGACAGTTCCTGATATGCTGACCTTCGTCGAATTATACGACGCAGGCGCAATCGGAACCTTAACTTCGGTTGTTTCAATTCCGCCGGTTGCATATTTTCAGGGCGAAATCATCGATGGAACTCCTGCTTTTCGTAGTTTTATTGTAGGAGATGCAACTCCATCAGTTACAGACTTAAGTACTTTTACTTCTTATGGTTTGAAGATCTATAATGATAACAATCAACCATGGGATTTTAGTCTGTATCTTAAAACCAGCACAGGTACCTATACTACGGCTTGGACTAACATTTTAGTTGGCAATAGTCAAGTTTTAAATCTTGACTTTACAGGCGTTGGTGGATTAAACTCAATCCAGGAAATTGGTATCGGCATTGGTTTTAATGGTGCTCCTAAATTCGGCGGCGGTTATCAGGGTGATGATTTCCACTTTTATGCCACCAGCCCGGTTCCTGAACCGAGCTCGATGCTGTTATTAGGAATGGGTATTTTAGGTTTATTTGGCTTAGGAAAGAAGAGAGCTTAATTTCAAATTGAGCCTTTTCTTTTCTAACCAAGTAACTCTTGAAATGCCCCCATGTGGTGCGCTTTCGAAAGAGCAAAAAATGGGGGGTAGGCCTCAAAAGGGTTTACCCTCTTTTTTTTCCTAAATACCTGTTAAATAAAGGCATTTGCCCTTGACAAAAAGCTCAAGCACGTGTTATACTTGCCCTTATGGTGACTTTAAAGAGCGTTTATAACAAAACCACCCAAGGCTTAAAGAGCAATCCTGTACTTTTTGTGCCCTTTGCCATTTTTGCACTCTGCGAGTTCATTACCTTAATTATTGTATATCTAGCCCCCAGAATGCCTTTAAAGCTTGTTTTAGGCCCGCCCATCAGGGCTTTATGGGGGGAGCGGTTCCTGCACTATCCGGTTAACTTCATTTTGATCCCCAAGCTGATTTCACTGGCCCGATTAGGCCTTACCGTGCTCATTGGCTCCTTGCTAACCGGCGCCGCAGCCGTTTTAGTCCTCAAAATCTACAAAAAATCAAAAATCGACTTTAAAACTGCCCTCAAAACCGCCTTCAAAAAATACATCGCCTTATTCGGCATTGTCCTGCTTTTCACCTTGATTTTTTTCGTGATCGATAAAATCACCTCCAAGCTCCTGATCAAATATTTTACCTCCGGCCACACCCGCCTGCTGTTTTTAGGCGCCAAACTCTGGTTGGGGCCGATCTTAATGACTTTAAACTTCATCTTTGCCCTCATCGTGCAATCCGCCTTTATTTACGCTATACCTATATTAATGATAGAAGGGACCAGCCTGACTAAAGCGATAATTAAATCTTTCCAGCTCTTTAAGCAATTATTCTTGAAAACTCTTTTTTTGGTCGGCCTGCCGATGCTGCTTTATATCCCGCTGATTGTCCTGCAATCCGATTCGGCGTTTTTAATCACCCGGCTCTTTCCGGAGTCAGTACTTTTAGTTTCCTTTGCCGGTTTGCTGATTAGCTCATTAGTGATTGACCTTTCTATCACTTTAACCACTACTTATTTATATTTAATGCATAAAGATGAACAACGCTAAGATTAAGAAAACTATTTTTGTTCTGCTGGTTGCCTCTGCCGGGCTCATCTTCTGCGGATGCGCCGACGATGATTACGCCAAAGAAAAAAAATACTGGAAGATTAAAAAGCAGGCGGAAAGGATCCTCACTAACCCGCATGCCACTCCGCCCAATGAACTGGAAAGAACAGTTGCGGCCTTAGATAAATTCAGCCAGGAGCACCCCAAGAGCAATCTCGGCTTAGATGCCGAATACAGTATCGCCCATCTCTATATCCTCAAAGAAGAATACGAGCTGGGCCGCCAACAGCTTAAGAAACTCGCCCAAAAATACGAAAAATCACCGGAATTAGCCGCGCAAGCCATCTTCCTGATCGGCAACTCCTATGAAATGCAGGATAAATGGCCCAGCGCCCTGGAACAATATAAGAAAATAATGCGCGATTATCCGGAAACCATGAAAGGCCTGCAGATGCCGGTCTATATCGCCCAGCACTACAAGGTAAAATACGAACCCGACAAAATGCTCACCGCTTATCAGGAGGCAATCGATTATTACAAGGCCATCGCCGCCAAGCATCCGGTCACCCCGCTTTCCTTTAATATGGACATGCTTATTGCGCAATGCTACGGAGAAATGAAAGATTGGAGTGGGGCGATTAACACCCTGAATTCTATCCTGGTTACTTACAACGGCAAGGTGCGCTTTGAGGAGGTTCTCTTGTCTTTGGCCAGTATCCACAGCGAAAAACTGAATAACCCTGCCAAAGCAATCGAAGTACTTGAAGTTTTGATCAAGGAGTACCCCAAGAGCAGGTATGTTAAACCCGCGAAGGATATCATTAAACGTTTATCAGCGAAACAATAACGCCAGACACCGATGGACAATCAAACCTTAAACCCCGGCTCACCCGCGCAAATTACTAAAAGCGAAACGATCATCAACAATTACCTGCAAAGCGTCCTGAAAGATATTATGTCGATCTTAAGGGCCGAGTGCGGTTCGATCTTTATCTTTGACGGCGATAAAAAAGAGCTG
>JAGVOR010000039.1 GCA_020052635.1 Candidatus Omnitrophota bacterium | reverse complement strand
TCAAAAATCTGGCCCAATAACCCCGGCCCTAATTCTACCGAAAGCAGCTCATTGCTAAATTCCACCAAATCCCCTGCCTTTAAGCTCTGGGTGCTCTCATAAACCTGCATCTCCGCCAGGTTCTGACGCACCCTGATTACTTCGGCCTTTAAGCGCTCCTGACCATGCAGAATATAAGCTACTTCGTTCTGGATGATCTGCCCGTCTACTTCGGCAGTCACCATATTTGCGTTAACCCTGACCACTTGACCGGTTCTCATTTTTCCCATCGTTATTTTATTTTTACACTACCGCGTTTAATAAAGATTCCTTATCTGCTTTTTGAATTTTATCCCAGCGCTCCAGCAGTTTGAGCTTTAATCCGTAGAGCAGTAAATAATCAAAATCAAAATAGTGGCCTAAGCTTAATTCTTCCAGAAAATTCCATCTGGCCTGATCCAGGATTTTTTCCGCCTCTAAAATCGAACTGCTGCGATAAGCCAAAAGTGCCAGATGGCTGATTTGCGCCTCTGCCTGATCCGGCTGGCGTAAGTATCTAGCCGGATCAATTTTCCTGCGGGATGAACGGGCGCGCGCCAATTCGTTCCTTAGGGCTACTTCAAAGCTCCTCCACTGTTGCAAGCTTTCCGGGTGCGCCAGTTCCAAAGTAGCCGCCTCCTGATTTAAAACCTGGCGTAAAATATCAAATTCCTGCTTTGGAATTAAATGTTCACACCGGACCAAAAAATCCTGCAGGCCAAAAGGCGCTTTACCGGAAAAATTTAACCCCGGTAAACTTGAAATTAGATACGTATAGTAAGCGGGCATTTATTCGGGACTTAAAACCCTGTTTAGTTCCGGCTTAAGGCAGCCGGAAATATAATCGCTTAAGGCCTGGCCGCTAAAATCAAAGATTGATTTTCCGGCATCAAAACTGATAATAAAACCGCTCTCGATCCCCTCGGCAGACTTGAGCACGATCGCCTTTTTCGTTTCTTCGATCAGCTGTTTTAAAAAACCCTGCTCCAATCTCTCTTTATCCTGCTGATTCAAAGAAACCACAATCTGCGACCCTAAAGAAAGTGGAGAGTTTTTGATTAAAGCGCCGATGATCCTGGTTAATTCTTCGGCGCCTAAAGCCTGGCGCAGATCCGCTTTAATCAAGCGGTCTAACATCGCACTGATCTCCTGTTTTAAGCTAATTAACATATCCCGGCCGGCTTGTTTTAAGGCGGCCTGCGTTGACGCATCCAGTTTTTTGGCTTGCGCATTGGCCTGTTCGATAATTTTTTGCGCCTCCTGTTTGGCCTGCGCGATAATTTTGGTCGATTCTTTTTCCGCGTCGGCTTTAATCTGGCCGGCTTGGGCTTGCGCTGCCTGCACCCCCTCCTGTTGGATCTTTGCGATTAAATCTTTAATTTCCTGCGCCATTTAAGTCTCCTAATAGTTCTTCAGCCTTGGCAATTGGATCATCAGCTTCAAGTATTGGCCTACCGATAACTAAAAAATTACTACCTGCTTTTATCGCCTGTTTTACGTCGGCCGTACGCTTCTGATCATTTAAGCGGTCTTTACTTGACCTTATTCCGGGAGTAACAATTACAAAATCTGCTCCGCAGGCCTCTCTTACTTTAGCAGCTTCAAGTGCCGAACAAACCACCCCATCTAATCCTGAATCTTGGGCAAGTCTAGCTGCTTTCAAAACCTCTTCTAATGTATCATCTTTATTATCATCACTGGTCAAACGGGTTACCCCTACGATAAGCGGTTTAGTAATGTTTAATTTTTTTGCCGCTTCTTCTGCTCCCCTGGCAGCTTCCTGTAACATGGCTTGGCCACCTTTAGTATGTACTGTCATCATAAATACAGGCGGGATCACAGCCTGCTGCATATCTTTTAATACATTAGTTGCTCTCGAAGCAACAACCGTGATACCGATGCTACTACCAGATATAATCGAACTATGCACAGTTTTCGGAATATCGTGGAATTTTAAATCTAAAAAAACCCTGCCTCCCATTTTTTCTACCATTTTTATTGCATCGGGACCGGAAGCAGTAAACAATTGGCTGCCGATCTTAAATGATTTTATTTTAGAACTAAGCTTACCGACAAGAACTTGCGCTTTTTCTAAGGTGTCGACATCTAAAGCCAGAATAATTTCAGGCTTAGCTAATCTTTGCATGCTTTTAATCTTCCGGTAAGCTGGCTTAAATTCTGCAGGCGATGTTCAATCATATACCGCTCTAAACCAGCAATAATTTCTACGCTTGCGGCGGGATTGACAAAATTCATCGTACCCACGCTCACCGCGCTTGCTCCGGCAATAAAAAACTCCAGCGCACTTGCGGCGTCTATTATACCACCCATGCCGATAATAGGAATCTTAATTTTATTATATGTCTCCCAGACCATTTTCACCGCTACCGGCCTGATCGCCGGACCGCTCAACCCCCCCACCCAGGCACCCAGCCGAGGAGTGCGTTTATGCACATTGATGCTCATTCCGCTCAAAGTATTAATTAAGGCCAGCGCATCACTGCCGCCATTTTGGGCGGCCAAAGCAATTTCCGTAATCGAGGTTACATTGGGGGATAATTTCGTAATCAGGCATTTGGCGGTGAGTTTACGTACGGCGCTGACCAACTCGAAAGTCGCCGGGCCATCCTGAGAGATAAGCTTGTCTTTGTGTAAATTAGGGCAGGAAATATTGAGCTCGATTGCCGCTACTGCGCTACACTGCTCCAGCTTATTGATCAAAACGGCGAATTCATCCGGAGTCTCTTCGGCGGCAATGCTGACAATCAGGGGAATACCTATTTTTTTAAGAAAAGGGAGTTTCTCCTGAATAAATTTATCAATCCCGGGATTTTCCAGGCCGACGGAATTAAGCATCCCGCCGCAAGTTTCACAGGTGCGGGGAGGCAGATTCCCCTGGCGGGGTTTTAAGGTAATGGTTTTAGTC
>JAGVOR010000188.1 GCA_020052635.1 Candidatus Omnitrophota bacterium | reverse complement strand
CCTTCAAAAGGAAGGTTTCTGGCGTCATGTTTCTGAAAATCAATCGCCACCCCTGCCTCTTTAGCCTTTTCTCTAGCCCTGCCAAGCTGTGACTCGGATAAATCAACACCCGTTACGCTATATCCTCTTTTTGTCAATTCGATGGAATGGCGACCGGTGCCACAACCGATATCGAGGACCTTCAGCGATTTATCCCGGCTTACTTCCTGCTCGATAAAATCACATTCGCCCAGAGTGCCCTGGACAAAACATTCCTTGTCGTATTTCTTGGCGTAATTTTCAAATAATGACTCATACCACTGCTTCATCTTCAACCTCCATGACTGTTTAGTTATTCAAGCGTTACAATAGCTTACGCTATCATCTCCCTAGTCCTATAAGATATCCATCGGCATTAAAACGTACGCAAAAAAAGTATTATTTTTCATTTTGGCGCAGCGGGACTAAATGCAGCAGGCTCAGGAGTAACTAAGACGGTTTCAATATTCCGCCGGAAATAATCAGCTTCATACTTTCTTCAATTGTCATTTCCATAAACTTAACGTTTTTCCTGGGAACAAGAATCAAAAAACCGGTCCAGGGTCCGGGTGTCGTTCCGATCAATACATGCACTAGCTCCTCACCGGTCAATTCCTGGGCTTCACGAAAACCCTCATTGGTCATAAAACCTACCGACCATATCCCGCTGGAAGGATACTGCACCAACACCACCCTTTTAAACTCAAAACTGTTCTTAGAAAAAACGAAACTGACAATCTGCTTAATCGGCAGGTACACCAGTTTAACTCCGGGCAGCTTCAAAAGCCAGCCTTCGATTACCGGAAGAGTCCTTTTGCTCAATAAATGGGAAACCACAAAACCTACCGCCAAAAGGATCAAAAGAACCATAATAAATCCTAGTCCGGGAATAGAAAAATCAAAAGTTGACTTTAAGTAACGGTTAATTAAACCTCCGATTATGCTGTCGATCCATTTAAAAACAAGGAAAAAAAGATAAAAAGTAAGAAAGATCGGCAGAATCGTCAATAGCCCGGTTAGGAAATATTTTTTTAGTTTTTTCATCCTTCCTCCAAATTTTACTTGGCCCCCCCCTTTTTTTACACCCTTGCCATTTTTTAGCTGCTTGGAGCCTTTGAGAAAAAAGCACCGTTTTAAAAATAAACCCCCCGTCAGGTTAAATGACGAGGGGTTTAAAATTACCGGCAACCAACAAAAACATTATTTCTTTTTTAATTTTTCGGCTAACTCGGCAACAAACTTTCCCGCCAGGTCTTTGCAACCTAAACCAAAAGCCAAGGCTAACCCTAAACCTAATGAACCTAAAATAATCGCAACCGTCAACTCCGTGATCCGGATACCGATCTGCAATTGCTCTAATCCGACAAAAACCGCAAAGGCAATCACGATCGTCTCAACGATCTGCGCCAAAAGCTTTCCCTGGCTTAAACCTGCGTTGTTAGCCGCCGTCTGCACGATATTCTTTAATAAAGTAGAAATAAACATCCCTAAAATCAAAATAAACAAAGCGGCAATCACATTAGGGATGTAAAGTAAAACCTGATTCAGCAAATCCGCGGCAACGGTGAGGCCCACCGAATTAACCGCCACCATGAAAGTCACCAGCAACCCTAACCAGTAACAAATTATTCCAATCAGATCAGAGAGTGAATAGGTAATCCCCCCTTTGTTTAATAATTTGTCCAACTCAATCCGGGCTGCCAATTCATTGATTTTAGCCGTTTTTAATGTTTTGCTCACTACTGTTCTAATTACCTTGGAAAGTAACCAACCAATGAGCAGAATAATAAGCACCAGCAGCGCACTGATCATAAATTGACTAATTTGCGCCAAAACCGTACGTGCCGGCTCCAACAACACTATTTGCCAACTACTCATATTTCCCTCCTTTTGTTAGGTTACCCTTGGAATAACTTTATCATAACTAATATATTAAGTCAAGTAGATCGCGGGCAACCCGCTAAAGCCATCTTTGTTTAAACTCCTCGTTTATTTTTTGCATCTTGGAGTAACTCAGCCTGAAATCAGGCAGTGATATTTTTTTATTCACCCTTTTAGTATTGCCTTTACCGCCGCCGATAAAATCAACTACACTGGAAATGCGGGCCTTAAAAAGCCGGGCGGTTAACTGCACCTGCTTATCATCCGAAACGACAACGATATTTTTCGGAGAAGTTGATTCTTCAACGATCTTTTTGATTAATAGATCAGCTTCTTGACCCTTGGAAAATAAACAGAGCAGCCCCTCTTTTACGGGAATCTCATCAGGCGGCGGCGGATATCCGTCAAAAACCAAAATTAGGCGGTTTTGGGAGCTGCCGGTCAATCCGTTGAATCTGATAAAATCGAAAAGCGCATGCTGAATATTTAAAGCTGATTTAGTGGCGAATTTAAAAGCAGGATGGTTGGTCAAATTGTAGGCGTCGACGATGAACTGTAAAGACATAAATCAACCCTCCAATAGCGGCATAAATTACCACGAAGGAAAATGATAAAAGCGACATCGCTACCGCCAGATCCTGGCCTACTCCGGCCTTAGCGAAATACACCACAAACAGCCACTCCCGCAAACCTGAACCGCCGATAGCAATCGGTAACAGGGTCACCGCACCGATGATCGGCAGGAAAACCAGAAAGTAAATAAAATTAATCCTGATCCCTAAAGCCAGGCCGATAAAATATGTGCTGAGCGGAGGAATTAGCTGGATCATAAAAGACAGCAGCAGGTTTAAAAAAATCATTTTTTTACGGTGACGGAAGACATGGATCTCCT
>JAGVOR010000038.1 GCA_020052635.1 Candidatus Omnitrophota bacterium | reverse complement strand
ATTGCCAGGCAACTGGTGGATTTAATCAAAGGCGAGGTGAGCTAAGATGCCGATATCGATTATTATCGAAAAGTGTACGGGCTGTACTTTATGCGTCAAGGCCTGTCCTTTTGATGCCATTCGGATCATGGATAAGAAGGCGGTGATTGACCTGCATAAATGCACCCTTTGCGGGGCCTGCCAAGAAGCCTGTAAATTTAAAGCGGTGCTATTGGAAAAAACCCCGGCTAAATGCGATCTGCCGGAGATTAAAGATTATAAAGGGATCTGGGTTTTTATCGAGCAGAAAAACGGCCGGGTGCAATCGGTTTCTTATGAGCTGCTGGGCAAGGCCCAGGAGCTGGCGAAAAAATTAAATACGCAAGTCAGCGGCGTGCTCATCGGCCATAAGCTTGAGGACCAGTTGGATGAATTGGTTTTTTGCGGAGCGGACAATCTTTACTTGGTGGAGGCTCCGGAGTTGGCTAATTTTCAGGATGAACCTTATACTAATATTTTAGTGGAGTTGGTCAAAAAGTACAAACCGGAGATCCTGCTTTGCGGGGCGACCAATATCGGCCGTTCGTTAATCTCCCGGGTGGCGATCAATATCAAAGCCGGCCTGACTGCCGATTGTACGGGGTTAGATATTGATCCGGATAAGAAGATTTTATTGCAGACCCGTCCGGCATTCGGCGGGAACATTATGGCTACAATAATTTCTCCTAATTACCGGCCGCAAATGGCTACCGTGCGCCATAAGGTATTTACTCCGCTTGATCCCGACAAGAAAAGAAAAGGTAAAATCATAAAAGAAAATTTTGACCCGGCGCTTTATGTTTCACGGACTAAGCTTTTAGATATTATTGAAGAAATTGAATCTACGGTTAATCTTTCGGAGGCCGATATTATTGTTTCCGGCGGACGCGGCATGGGGGGGCCGGAGAATTTTAAACTGCTGGAAGACCTGGCCCATATTTTAGGGGCAGCTGTAGGCTCCAGCCGCGCGGCAGTGGATGCCGGATGGATGCCTTATTCTCACCAGGTCGGACAAACCGGCCGGACCGTGGCGCCTAAGATTTATTTTGCCTGCGGGATTAGCGGCCAGATTCAGCATTTGGTCGGCATGCAATCATCCAAGATTATCGTTGCCATCAATAAAGATCCGGAAGCTCCGATTTTTAAGGTGGCAACTTATGGGATTGTCGGCGATCTTTTTCAGGTCGTTCCTGCTTTAACCCAAGCCTTCAAAACCTCCTTACGTAAATAAAATAATATTCATAATTTAGCATCATTCTGCACTGAAAGATACCTTATCGACTCTTTTTGTATCTATATGTTAAAGAATGTAAAGATTTTCCTTGACAATATTACTGTATTTATTTATACTTGTTACATAAACGCAAGGGGGACGTTACTTACCCGCTAATCCACCCGGCGCTTAAGGGAATTGCGCCGGTGTACGCTTGTGCGTAAGAAACGTCCCCCTACAAAAAGGTAGATAAATGATCAACAGTAATTTAATGACGATTGAGGATCTGGCTGATTACTTAAAAGTAACCCGCCGGACTATTTATGATTGGCTCAAGCATAACAAGATACCGGCTTTAAAATTAGTCGGACAGTGGCGTTTTAAGAAAGATAAAATTGACGATTGGCTGGACAGTTCGACTAAGCTCACTGTCCACCCTGAGTGAAATCGAAGGGTGGAACATCAGTCACAACATTAGGGGGGATAGAGTATGTATTTTAAAAGACTGGAACTGGTAGGCTTTAAATCATTCTGCGATAAGACAGTGCTTAATTTCGAGCCGGGGATTACTGCGGTGGTCGGGCCTAACGGCTGCGGTAAATCAAATATCTTTGATTCCATTCGCTGGGTTCTGGGTGAACAGTCCGCTAAGTCCCTGCGTGGTTCAGAAATGCTGGATGTGATTTTTAACGGCACGGACCAGAAAGAGCCTTTAAGTATGGCGGAGGTTAGCCTGACCTTTGATAATACCAACCGTTTTTTTAATCTAGATCATCCGGAGGTTTTGATTACCCGCAGGCTGTTCCGTTCCGGGGAAAGCGAATATTTATTGAATAAAGCCACGGTTCGCCTTAAAGACATTCTGGATCTGTTATTAGGTACCGGCATCGGCGCGGAAAGCTATTCCATTATCGCGCAGGGTAAAATCGATCTGGTTTTAAGCTCCAGGCCGGAAGACCGCCGGGTAGTTTTTGACGAAGCCAGCGGAATCAGTAAATATAAAGCGCAGAAAAGAGAAACCGCCCGTAAGCTTGAAGAAACCGAGCAAAACCTTTTACGCGTCAACGATATCGTGACGGAGGTAAAGCGCCAGATCGGGTCCCTGGAGCGCCAGGCCAATAAAGCCCGCCGGTATAAGGAAATTTTCGAAGAATTAAAGCTTAAGGAGATCGACGCGGCGAGCCTGGAGAAGAAGCATTTATTATCGGAAAAGGAAACGATCTCTGCCCAGCTTGCCGGCCTGGCCGGGGATGAGGCGGCTTTAGCGGAATTAATCCTTCAGGAGGAAGAAAAGATCGCCAACCGCCAATCGGAATTAAAAAGCCTTGAAGAAGCAATGATGGAGGCGCGCAGCCAGATATTAAATTTTGAAAATAGTTTAGTGCGTAATAATGAGCATATTAATTTTAATCAACAGCGCATCGATGAATTAACTCAGGATGTTGCGGCCCTTGAGGGGCAAATTGAGCAATCCCGGGCAAAGATTAATCAGGATGAGGAAAAATTGCAGCAGGTGCGCAGTGAATATTCAAAGCTTAAAGGAAATATCGAGGTTAAACAGGTCAATTTGGCCCAAAAAGAGGCCCAGATCAATGAGCTAAGTTTAAGTATTAAAAATTCACTGGAACTGATCGCGCAGTGCAAAAAAGTGATTCTTGATTTAGAGGCAGCAATCTCTAACACCCATAACCAGATTGGGGAATTTAATTCGAAGCATCAGGTATTTCTGGCCCGTAAAAAAAGGCTGGAGATCGAAAAAGCCAAGGTTTATGAAGATAAGGCAATTATTGAGGAAGCCTTGAATAAAGTCGCTTTGGAGCTAGAGCAGGTTAAAGGCCAGGTTACCCAGTTTAGAGATAGAATTGATCAGGTTAAGTCCAGTCTGCTTCAGGAGGGGTTGGATCTGGAGCAGATCAATAATCAAATCGTCAGCCTGGGGAATGAAAAGCTTACCCTGGTTTCACACAAAGAATTCCTGGAGAAATTAAAAAATAAATACGATGATATCGGTGAATCTTCTAATGCCGTGATCTTTTTAGACAAGTTACCCAAGGAAAGCTTAACCGGTCTGGTGGTGAAGATTCAAAGCCAGTTACCGCTTGATCCGCAGGAACCCGGATACTTAGAGTCTGCGGCTTTTAAAATCAGCGGAGAGGCCAAGCCGATCGAGCTGGATACCCAAAAGATCGATGAAAAGATTGCCAGGCTTCAGGAAACCTTGGATGGGCTGAAAAATAAACTGGTTCTGCGCCAGGAGGCAATTGCCGCATTGAATAAAACCTCCGAGGCCCTGGAGGTTGAATTGCGCAACCACGAGATTGCCCTAGCCAATAAGGAGTCTAATTACCTTGCGATTAATGAACAATTCAATAAGATTAAAGAAGAAGAGGATGTGATTGTGATGGAACTGGCGGATGTGGCACGTGAGATTTCGGTTATCCAGCAGAATTTGAGCAGCGCCCAGGAACAATTAGAGAAGCTTAATTGCCAGGAAAGGCTCAGGCAGGATACGATTGTGGAGCAGGAGGATGCGATTTCATCCAACAGTAAATTACGGGAAGAGGTATTGGTATTCATTACCCAGACTAAAACTGAAATCGAGGCTTTAAATCGGCGTTTTAGTTCGGATGCGGAAACCCTCAAAATATTGGAGCATACCTACGTGCAGGATAAATCTAATCTTGAGCATATCGAGCACCAGATCGGTGAATCTAGGGAACGCCAGGAGGTTTTTAAACGGGAAATATTAGAATGCCTTGCCGCCAATCAGCAGGCCACTGTTGCTATCGAGCAGAAGAAAATAAGCTTGGCCGGGATCGAAGAAAAATATAATGAGGTTTCCAGCGGCACGGTGGGAGTAGTTAAAAAGATCGAAGCCGAACGTAAGCAGCTGGATCAGATTAAGAATCTCTTACATACCTTAGCCATGCAGGATAAAGAGCTGGATTACCGTTATAGCACGGCTAAAGAAAGGATGCTGGCGGCTTATAAGGTTGATTTGGATCAGCTGCTGGAGCCGGCATGCCCGCCGGAGGAAACCCAGGCCTTAACCGCAGAGATTGGCGAATTAAAACGCAAGTTAGATGCCTGCGGTACGGTGAATTTAGTGGCGATTGAAGAGTATGATGAGTTGAAAAAGCGTTATGACTTTCTGATCCAGCAGCAGGCGGATCTTGCCGGAGCCAAAGAGTCGCTGCATCAGGCGATTCTAAAGATCAACCGCACTACTCGGCAGATGTTTGTGGAGACTTTTGAGAAGGTCAAGGTAGAATTTAAAAATTATTTCCGGTTACTGTTTAACGGGGGAGATGCCCAGCTTTATCTGTTGGATGAGTCGGATCCCTTAGAGTCGGGGATTGAAATTATTTGCCGGCCTCCGGGCAAGAAATTGCAAAATGTTCTACTCTTGAGCGGCGGTGAAAAAACCATGTCGGCGATCGCGCTGATTTTCGCGATCTTTAAAGTTAAGCCCTCTCCCTTTTGTATCCTGGATGAAATTGACGCTGCGCTTGATGAGGCTAATGTTGACCGCTTCGCCAGGGTGCTGCAGGAGTTTTCTAAAACCAGCCAGTTTATCGTGATCACGCACAATAAGAAAACGATTGTCAATGCCAATATTATGTACGGGATTACCATGCAGCAATCCGGCGTTTCTAAGATTGTTTCAGTAAAACTATCGCAAAATAAGGATAAAGAAGTTTCCGGTATTCAGGCTGGCGAGGCTTCCGCCGCCGCGGTGGCTTAAAAGTTTTAAGCGCAGCAGGTGTTGTTTTTACCCAGTTTTTTGGCTTGATAAAGGGAGCGGTCGGAGGTGGTGATCAGGTCGGAGGGCGCAAGCCCGTCTTCAGGGAAGGTAGCGATTCCTAAGCTAACTGTGAGTTGTTTATTCGGGAACACTTCTTCGTTTAAAAAGGGATACCGTTGGACCTCATTTCTGATGCGTTCAGCGATCAGAAAGGCTTCTTTTTTATCGGTATGCGGCAAAATAATCGTAAATTCCTCTCCTCCGTAACGGCAAACCAAATCCATTTTACGGGATTGGTTACGTAAAATTCCCGCCAGGTTTTTTAAGATTTTATCTCCTGCCTGATGCCCCAAGGTATCATTGTAAATTTTAAAATCATCGATATCGATCATAATCAGCGTAAGCTTATTTTTGGTGATTTTAGACTTTTCCGTTTCCGCCTGCAGCAAGACCTGGAAATAGCCGTGGTTCCACAGGTTAGTCAGGTAATCCGAATGCGCCCGTTCCACGGTCAATTCAAACAATTGTGAGTTTTCAATCGCCAGGCCGGCCTGGTTAGCCAGCATAGTCAGCATCCGGATATCGTCTTTGGTAATCGGGTTATTGGTAATAAAATTATCCGCTACAATAATACCGTTGACCCGGTCTTTCGCTTTTAAGGGTATCAATAACAGCTCCTGGCTGCCTAGTATTTTAATTACCGGAGAATTTTGGTATTTAGCGATTGCTGCTCCGGTTAAATGCAGGGGCATTCCTTCTAATACGGCAAGAGAGAGAGGGTTATCGCTTTTATCCAGCAGGGATACTTTGAGGCTTCTGATTTGACGGTTAAATCCCGATTCAAGAATAGAATCGGATTTCTTGAAAGCGTTGATTAAATCCTCCAAATCCATTTTCTCTTCTTCGATCTTAGTCCAGGCGGCGTTGGCTTCTTCGCCGTTTTCCGGGCCGATTCCCATTTTGCCCTCGATCAGCTGCTCCTTTTCATTGACGAGGAAAAGCAGGGCCCGGTTAAACCCTAAACCGGTATGCGCGGTAACTCCGGTCAGAATAATATAGAGGATCTCATCCAGCTTTAAGGTGGTCCGCATGGCGTTAGAGACCTCATAGAGGATTTTGAGCTCGATTTTCGTGCGCTCAAGTTCGTTTTTGATTTTATTTAAGTCTTCCATAATGGTTAAATCTAACACATTCTAGGGGGGTTGTCAAGGAAGCGGGTGTTCGATTATTTAATTTGACATGCGTAAACCCATACACTATAATTATTAAGACAAACACGGAGGTGCATATGTTTAAATTATCAAAATGTATTTTTTTGGCTTTGTTTATAGCTTTTTTTTGCCCGGGATTAATTCACGCTGAAGAGATTACCATTACGTCTTACTATCCTTCGCCGTACGGAGTTTATAATGCTTTGCAGACGGATAAATTTGCCGTGGGTGATAATAACGGGGATGGCTCGTTTACTTCAGCGGATGTGCCGACAACTCCGGGTGAAGTGTGGATTGATGGCAATGTCGGAATAGGTAACGGTGCGGTTTCGCCTACGGCAACTTTAGATGTAAACGGCACGGTTAAAGCTACGGTTTTTCAATCCGGCGCAGCCCCGGGGGTGACGAAAACAATCAGTATCACCGAAGACGGCGGTGCAACCTGCACGATTATTTTAACTAACGGGATATATACCGGGGGGACCTGCTAAACTAACAGCCAATATTCTTTTTTATTTAAGTTAGATTTACCTCCTTTCTGCGTCAATTTAAGGTAGAAAGGAGGTTTTTTATTGTTTGACAGTGCTAGGGGGGCAAGATATAATAATAACTCAAATTTAAATATTGGAGGTTAAAATGGCAGTTGCAGATAAGAAAAAAGAAGAGGTTAAAGAGGTGTCTGACCGTCATAAAGCGCTGGAATTGGCGCTGGCCCAGATTGAGAAGCAGTTTGGTAAAGGCTCGATTATGAAGCTGGGTTCGCATACCAAGGCTAATGTGGAAACGATATCTACCGGCGCTCTTACCCTGGATTTGGCTTTAGGGGTCGGGGGCTTGCCGCGCGGCAGGGTGGTTGAGATCTTTGGGCCGGAGGCTTCCGGTAAGACGACCTTGACCTTAACGGCGATCAGAGAGATCCAGAAAAAAGGCGGGGTAGCGGCATTTATCGACGCCGAGCATGCTTTCGATTCCACCTATGCCAAGTTAATCGGAGTGAATCTGGATGATCTTTTGATTTCACAGCCGGATACCGGTGAACAGGCTTTAGAGATTGCCGAAACCCTGGTGCGTTCCAATGCCGTGGATCTGGTCGTGGTTGATTCAGTGGCGGCTTTGACCCCGCGGGCGGAGATTGAAGGAGAGATGGGTGATTCGCATATGGGGCTGCAGGCGCGCCTGATGTCGCAGGCTTTACGTAAATTAACCGGATGCATCAGTAAATCCCGGACCACCTTGATTTTTATCAATCAGCTGCGCGAAAAGATCGGGGTAATGTTCGGTTCGCCGGAAACCACTCCCGGAGGAAGGGCGCTTAAGTTTTACTCTTCCGTTAGATTAGATGTGCGCCGGATTGCTTACTTAAAAGAAGCGGATAAAGTGATCGGTAATCATGTCCGGGTCAAGGTGGTTAAAAACAAGGTCGCTCCTCCATTCCGCGAGGCGGAGTTCGATATTATGCATAATGAAGGAATTTCTAAGACCGGCGCGGTAGTGGATGCGGGGGTTAACCTTGAGGTGGTTGCCAAAAGCGGCACCTGGCTATCCTTTGAAGATAAAAAATTAGGCCAAGGCAGGGACGCGGCAATAAAATTTCTGAAAGAAAATCCTAAGCTTCAGGACGATATTGAGAAAGCAATCCGTAAAAAAGCAGCCCAAATCGAATAAAGTACAAAGCCAGAATCCTGAAAAAGCCCGCGCTTACGCTTTCCTGCTGTTAAAGTACCGTTTACGCAGTGAAAACGAGCTTAAAACCAGATTAAGGCAAAAGGGTTTTTCGCCGGAGCTGGCGGAGAGTACTGCCAGTTTTTTAAAAGACCGTAAGTTTATCGATGACCGGGTTTTTGCCCGGGGCTGGGTATCCAGCCGGCTTAAGCGCCCTTGGGGTAAAAGAAAAATTCAGCTGGAATTGATGCAAAAAGGCGTGGCTGCCGAGATTATCCAGGAAGCATTAGCTTGGGCAGGTCAGGACTACTCCGAAAGCCAAACCGTATCAAAATTAGCCAAACAAAGATTTTCTAAATTACAAAGTATTGATCCGCTTAAGGCAAAGATGCGGGTTTATGGTTATTTAATGCGCCGGGGATTTTCGCCGGATTTAGTGCAAGATGCAATCAGAAAATTATGATCCCGCACCTTCTTGGTATTTAATACTAAGCGGTGCAGGATAATTTAAGAATAAAGGGAAGGTGCGGGATGAACGCTGATATTTTAAGAGAAAAATTTCTGGAGTTTTTTAAAGCCAAAGGGCATAAAATCATCGCTAGCGATTCCTTAGTGCCTAAGGATGATCCGACGGTATTGTTTACTCCTGCCGGGATGAATCAATTCAAAAAAGAATTTATGGGATTTGATTCCGGGTTTAAGCGGGCCGCAACTGCTCAGCGCTGCCTGCGCACGGATGATTTAGAGAAGGTCGGGAAAACCAGCGCTCACCATACCTTCTTTGAGATGTTGGGAAATTTTTCTTTCGGAGACTATTTTAAAAAGGAAGCAATTACCTGGGCCTGGGAGTTTTTAACTAAAGAACTGGCGATTGATCCGAATAAGCTTTGGGTTTCGGTCTATCAGGATGATGATGAAGCTTATAATATCTGGAAGGATCAGGTTAAGCTGCCCGAAAAAAAGATTGTCAGGCTCGGGGATAAGGATAACTTTTGGCCGGCGGAAGCTAAAACCAAAGGGCCCAATGGTCCGTGCGGACCGTGTTCTGAAATATTTTATGATTTCGGGCCGAACGTTGGCTGCGGTGAAAAGGTTTGCGACCCGTCCTGCAGCTGCGGGAGGTTTGTGGAGATCTGGAATTTAGTCTTTACGCAGTTTAACCGCAAAGAAGATGGCAGCTTAGAGCCGTTACCGAATAAAAATATCGATACCGGAATGGGGCTGGAACGCTTGGCTGCAGTGATGCAGGGCAAGCAGAATAATTTTGAGACGGAATTATTCCAGCCGATCATTCAAGAGGTAGTTCGGGGGCTGTCCCCGCAGGGTGCTGTCCCCGGCAAGAAGCTGCTTTATGCTATCGCCGACCATTTAAGAGCGGTTGTTTTTTCGATTTATGACGGGATAACACCGTCTAATGAAGGCCGCGGATATATTGTCAGGAAGATTATTCGTAAAAGTGTAATGCATTTGAGAAGTTTAGGTATAAACAAACCATTTTTAAACAGATTGGTTGGTCAGCTTGCCCAGATTATGCGCTCGCCTTACCCGGATTTAAAGGATAGACAAGAGGATATAGCCAGGGTTATTTTGAATGAAGAGAATAGTTTTATTAATACACTGAGTTTGAGCAGCTCTTTAGTAAACAATGAAGTTGAGAAATTATCAACGATGTTAAATAAAGATCCGATAGAAAATGGTATTATTATAGCTAGCGCAAATACGTCTGGTTGTTTAGGGTTGGCTGCTTTTAGGTTATATGATACAAACGGTATTCCACTGGAAATAACAAAAGATGAACTAGCTAAAAAACAGATTAAGCTTGATCCAAATTTCGAAGTAGTTTTTGCGGATGGTCTAGAGAAACAGAAAAATCTTTCAAAGTCATTCAGTAAAATGAAAGGGGATGTTTTTGACGCCAAAGGATTAGGGTTAAAATTAGATGCTACAGAATTTATTGGTTATAAAGAAAATTCTGCAGAAGCAAAAGTTTTAGCTATTTTAAAAGACGGCAAAGAGGCAAGTGAAGTTCCAGCCGGAGATAATTTGCAGATTATTTTAGATCAAACTCCTTTTTACGCCGAATCCGGCGGCCAGGTTGGGGATACCGGTAAATTGGTTAATGGCCAAAATGTTTTTGAAGTTACCGATACGCAAAAAATCGATAATGTAATTCTGCATCTTGGTAAGATTAGTTTCGGTGTTTTTAAACAAGGTGACCAGGTAACCGCGCAGATTGATCTTGAGCGCAGGCAAAATATTGCCAGAAACCACACCGCTACGCATATAGTGCAGGCAGTCCTGCGCGAAATTCTGGGTAAACATGTCCAACAGCAGGGCTCTTTGGTTACGGCGGAGAAATTCCGCTTTGACTTTACGCATCCTAAAGGGCTGACGGAAGAAGAAATCTCCAAAGTAGAAGAAGTTGCCAACCGCTATATTAATAATGATTATGCGGTCGGCTGCCGCCAGATGGCTTTTGATGAGGCCAAAAAAACCGGGGCCCTGGCTTTTTTTGAGGAAAAATACGGAGAGTGCGTGCGGGTAGTATCGGTGGGTGAGATTTCCAAAGAGTTTTGCGGGGGTACGCATTTGGCCAGCATCGGAGAGATCAGTTTAATTAAAATTACCTCGGAAAGTTCTGTCGCCAGCGGTATCCGCAGAATTGAGGGAGTAACTGCCGGGTTTGCCCAGCAGTTTATTCAGGAGCAGGAACAGAAAGCGATCGAAGAATCCAAAAAGAGCGATAAGCTAAAGGCTCAAAAAGAGTTGGAGAAGAAACGCAGCGTTGAAATAAATAAAATGCTGCCGGCTAAGTCTCTGGCTTTAATGGATAAGTGCGTAACGATAAACGGTATAAAGACGGTATTCTCGGTTGAAAACGATTTAGATATCAATGCTTTGCGGTCGCTTACGGATATGATCAAAGAAAAATTGAGCCCAGGAGTGATTGTTTTGGGCTCAGGGAATGCCGGAAAAGCTTCTTTAGTGATCGGCCTGACCCAGGATTTATGTGCCAAAGGGTTAAGCGCCAAGGATATGATTATACAGGTGGCTTCCATAATCGGCGGAAGCGGCGGGGGCAGGGCGGATTTTGCCCAGGCTGGCGGCTCTGCGCCTGAGAACTTTACGCTGGTATTTGATAAAATAAAGGATATAATAACTAAGCTATGAACCCCGCACCTTCTTTTTAATGGGATATTAGAAGGTGTGGGGCTAAAATTAAATAATAATAAGAAGAAGGTGCGGGTTGAAGATCATTCGTTTTACCAGTAAACAGCTGGAAAAAATTTATAACCGCGGGCAACTCCGTCAAAAGCGGGTTGAGGAAAAGGTCAGAAAGATTATTGATGATGTGCGTCTTTTTGGCGATGAGGCTTTGATTAAATATACCCGTAAGTTCGATAAGGTTAAATTAAGCCAGCGGCAGTTAAAAGTCTCACAGATCGAAATCAGCGGGGCTTATGCCAATATCAGCCCGCATTTTGTCAGCTCTTTAAAGGTAATCATCGAGAATGTAAACCGCTTTTACCGTAAACAGCTGCGTAAATCCTGGAGGATCAAAAGCCCGGAAGGGGTGGTTGTCGGCGAAAGCTATACGCCCTTAGAAAAAGTGGGAGTTTATATCCCGGCAGGCACGGCGCCTCTAGTTTCTACGGTTTATATGACGGTGCTGCCGGCAAAGCTGGCGGGGGTCAAAAAAATTGTTATGATCAGCCCTCCGGATAAAAACGGAAATATTAATCCGCACATTCTGGTTGTGGCTGACCTTTTGAAGGTTGATGAAGTTTACCGGGTAGGCGGGGCGCAGGGTGTGGCGGCTTTGGCTTACGGGACAAAAACCGTTCCCCGGGTCGATAAGATCGTCGGGCCGGGCAATATTTATGTCAGTGAAGCCAAGCGGCAGGTTTTCGGGATTGTCGACATTGATATGATCGCGGGTCCGACTGAATTGGTGATCATTGCCAACCGTTTCAGCGACCCGAAGTTTATCGTTGCCGACCTGCGGGCTCAAGCTGAGCACGCTAAAGGGCTGGCGATATTAATCACTAATTCCAAAGAGCTGGCTAAAGAAGTGAAATCCCAGCTTGACGGAGATAACGGTTATATTGTTCTGACTAAAAATTTAAAGCAGGCCGCTGAGATTGCCAATAAAATCGCCCCGGAGCACCTGGAGATTTTGGTGCAGAATCCCCGGGAGTTGCTTAAAAGCATAAAGAACGCTGGGGCAATATTTTTAGGCCCCTATAGCCCGGTGGCCCTGGGGGATTATGTGGCGGGTCCCAGTCATGTATTGCCGACGCAAGGCACCGCCCGTTTCTTCTCCGGACTAAACGTTACCGATTTTATCAAGAGCAGCCATATTATCAGCTATTCTAAAAAAGCACTGGAGAAGATCCGGGAGCCGCTGGAAAAGATCGCCGGGATCGAAGGCTTGCAAAAACACGTGGATTCGGTAAAGAGCAGGTTTATATAATTTTACTCCAAAGGTGGATATGATGCGACAAGTTATCAAAAACCGTAAAAGCAGGGAAACAGATATCTCAGTTAATTTAAATATTGACGGGGAAGGAAAATCGAAAATCAATTCCGGTATTGGATTTTTAGATCACATGCTGGAGTTATTTGCCTTCTGGGGGCATTTTGATCTGGAGGTTACGACTAAAGAGGCGGATTTTAAAGTTGATATTCATCACGCTAATGAAGATTTAGGGATTGTTTTAGGCCAGGCTTTTAAAGAGGCTTTGGGCGATAAAGTGGGAATTAATCGAAATGGTTTTGCCGCAGTCCCCATGGAAGAGGTTACTGCCAGTGTCACTCTGGATATTAGCGGAAGAGCTTCGCTTAAGATGGATTTGCTGGGTAAAGCAGCGGCATATCCTCTTGCTCAAGGCGAAGAAAAATACAAAATGGAATACGCGGAGCATTTTTTTGACGCTTTCGCTAAGCAACTCGGGATGAATCTTAATATTAAAATCGAAAACCCAAGCAACGATTTACATACCTCTTTGGAACCAGTGTTTAAAGCTTTAGGTAAAGCCCTCGCAGAAGCCGTGGGGATTGACCCCCGCAGAAAAGGTATTCCCTCGACTAAAGGTGTGATTGACTAATGAAGATCGTGATCATTGACTACGGGATGGGTAATATTCATAGCGTAGCCAAAGCCGTTCAAGTTTGCGGAGCAGAGCCGCTAATCAGCAATAAAGAAACTGATATCAGTTCGGCAGACAAAATAATCCTGCCCGGAGTAGGGGCTTTTGATGATGCGATGCAGGAATTAAATAAACTGGATCTGGTTAGCTTGATTATGGAACAGATAAAGCTTAAGAAACCGTTCCTGGGGATTTGTTTAGGGATGCAACTTTTATTGGATAAAAGCCAGGAGGCTCAAGGCACCAAAGGCTTGGGTATAATCAAAGGGGAAGTCGTAAAATTTAAGGCGCAAGGCAATTTGAAGGTCCCGCATATGGGTTGGAATGATGCTCAGGTAGTAGCACATGGTTCTCCCTTGTTGACCGGCTTTGACGGAGGTCAAGTTTATTTTTGCCATTCATATTACCCGGCCCCGGCTGATCAATCGGTGATTGCCGCTACTTGTGATTATGGATTGGAGTTTGCTTGTATTTTGGCCAAAGATAATGTATACGGGGTGCAGTTTCACCCGGAAAAAAGCCAGGCGCTGGGATTAAAAATTATCAAAAACTTCGTGGAGCGATGTTAATTATACCGGCTATTGATTTAAGAGGGGGCAAGGTTGTCCGGCTCTTCCAGGGTAAGTTCGATCAAGAGAAGGTTTATTCGGCTGACCCGGTTAAAGTTGCCAAGCATTGGGCTAAACAAGGAGCTAAGTTTTTCCATATTGTGGATTTAGACGGGGCTTCCAGCGGTACTCCTAAGAACCTTGAGGCTTTAAAGCAAATAATCGAGCAGGTGAAGGTTGGCGTAGAGTTTGGCGGCGGGGTAAGAAGTATTGATATTATTTCCAAGCTATTAAGCCTGGGGGTCAGCAGGGTTATTTTAGGTACCCGGGCGGCTGCCGATGGAGCATTCTTAAAGCAGGCGCGCAAAAGATTCCAAGATAAAATTATTGTCAGTATTGATGCTAAAGACGGTAAGGTTTTAACCCGCGGGTGGAATAGCGGGGTAGCTAAAACAGCGCTAACCTTTGCCAAGGAATTAAAGGCGATCGGATTTAAACAGCTGATCTATACGGATATCTCCAAAGACGGCACCTTAGCCGGCCCGAATCTTGCCGGAATTAAAGAAATGCTTAAGGCCACGCAGGTTAAAATCATTGCTTCCGGAGGAGTATCGGATTTAAAGGATCTGGCGAAACTGGATAAGCTGCAAAAAGCTGGCCTTTCCGCAATAATTATCGGCAAAGCTTTGTATGAAGGCAGGTTTACATTAGCAGAAGCGCAGAAAGCGGTCAGTGCTAAGAGTATATAATCAAAAAGAAAGGGGAGAAAGATGGTGAGAAAAGCAGCGGGGTGCGGATTAATTTTAGGTATGCTGGTATTAAGCGGTTGTGCTACGGTGAGTAAGAATGAGCTGTCGAATCAGGAATTACGTAACAAAATTTCCCTACTGGAAGCGCAGTTAAGCGAAAAAGACAATGAGATAAACAGTTTAAAGGAAATGGCAAAAATTGAACCGGTGGTGATGGAGGAGGTTGATCAGAATAGCGGGCGTCTGAATGTCAAGCAGATCCAAACCGCGTTGACCAATGCCGGTTATTTCGACGGGGTAATTGACGGTAAAATGGGTAAAAAAACCCGCCGGGCGATCAGGGCCTTTCAGAAAGCGAATAACCTGCAGGTTGACGGCCAGGTTGGTAAGAATACCGCAGCGGCTTTAATGGAGTATTTGAACAAGAAAGTCAAATAAGCAGCGCATTCTTATGTTGAGCAAACGCATAATTCCCTGCCTGGATATTAAAGAAGGCCGGGTAGTCAAAGGGGTTAAATTTTTAGGCCTGCGGGATGCCGGAGACCCGGTTGAGGTGGCTAAAATCTATGACGCCCAAGGGGCCGATGAGCTGGTTTTTCTGGATATTACTGCCAGCTTTGAAAACAGAAAGACCCTGGTTGACCTGGTTGAAAAAATCGCCTCTAATATTTTTATGCCCTTTACTGTCGGCGGAGGAATCGGGGAGGTTTCCGATATCCGTAATTTACTCAACGCCGGCGCCGAAAAAGTTTCACTGAATACCCAGGCGGTAAAATGCCCGCAGTTAATCAGCGAGGCGGCTAAAAGATTCGGCAGTCAGTGTATTGTAGTGGCGATTGACGCTAAAAAACAAACCGACCACTGGGAGATCTTTATCAACGGCGGGCGGACCCCGACCGGGATTGATGCTTTGGTTTGGGCAGAGAAAGCAGCCAGGTTGGGGGCGGGCGAGATCCTTTTGACCAGTATGGATTGCGACGGAACTAAGAATGGTTATGATTTGGAATTAACCCGGGCCATATCGCAAAAAGTAAATATTCCCGTGATTGCCTCCGGCGGCGCCGGGTCCCTGGAGGATTTTTACAACGTATTTACTGTGGCTGAAGCGCAGGCAGCTTTGGCGGCTTCACTTTTTCATTATCAGGAGTTAAGCATAAGGCAGGTAAAGGATTATCTTAAAGGAAGAGGAGTAGCGGTAAGGATATGAACCCCGCCCTTGCTGATGTCAATACGCTTGGAAGGGTAGAGTGGTAAATATGAAAGGAATAGCAAAGTGAAAGTAATAAAGTTTAAATTAGCAGGCTTGAAATTTGATCAAAACGGATTGATTCCGGCGATTGTCCAGGATTATAAAAATAACGAAGTGTTAATGCTGGCCTATATGAATAAGGAATCTCTGCGGCGTACTTTAAAATTAGGCAAAACCTGT
>JAGVOR010000170.1 GCA_020052635.1 Candidatus Omnitrophota bacterium | reverse complement strand
GATTGAGGAGCTTGAAGCTAAATTAAAAGATAGATAAATGGAAAAACAGAAAACAATCGCCCAGTCAATTTCGCTTTCCGGCATTGGAATACATACAGGGCATAAGGTTAATGTTGTTTTTAAACCTGCCCCCGTATCGAGCGGGATCGCTTTTATTCGGATCGATCTTCCGGATAAACCCAGAATCCAGGCTCAAGTGGAATCATTTCTTCCGGCTAAATTTAACCGCCGCAGCTCAATTGGCAATAATGGCGCGGAGGTGCAAACTATCGAACATTTGATGGCGGCTTTATCCAGTTTGGGGATCGATAATCTCGATGTAGAATTAGATTCGAACGAGCTCCCGGGTTTAGACGGCAGCGCGATCAAGTTTATCGAGGCCCTGGAGAGAGCCGGGAGTATTGAGCAGGAGCAGGAGAAATATATTCACACAATTAAGGAGGCGGTGTCTGTCGAGGAAGGCGGTTCATCCATCACGGTGCTGCCGGCAAAAGAATTTAAAATTTCTTATACCTTGAATTACGACCATCCTATGTTGGAGGGGCAGTTTTTTGAACTTAACGTTAATGCTGAATCTTTTAAGGCTCAAATTGCACCCGCCCGTACTTTTTGCCTGGAAAGTGAGGCTACGGATTTGCAGAATCAGGGCTTGGGCCTTGGCGCTAACTACGAGAATACTTTGGTGGTTGGCGCAACCGGGGTAATCAAAAACAAATTACGGTTTAAAGATGAATTTGTCAGGCATAAAATCCTGGACTTGATCGGAGATCTAGGGTTGGCCGGATTTCCGATCCGGGGGCACGTGATTGCTTTAAGAAGCGGGCATGCCTTGAATTTAAAAATTACGCAAAAAATCTGCGAACAAAAAAATAAAATACAAGGAGCCGACGTTATGAGCGTAAGTCTAGACGTTAATGAGATTATGAAGATTATCCCTCACCGGGAGCCGTTTTTATTTGTGGATAGGATTACCCATTTAGTGAAAGGAAAGCGCGCCACCGGCATTAAGAATGTAACGATCAATGATTATTTCTTCCGGGGCCATTTTCCGGGGCGTCCGATTATGCCGGGAGTGATAATTGTCGAAGCGATGGCTCAAGTGGGAGGAGTAATGATGCTGGCGGCGCAGGAAAATAAAGGAAAACTGGCTTTTTTCCTCTCGATTAATAATGTGAAATTCCGTAAACCGGTCGTTCCCGGAGATCAGCTGGTGTTAGAAGTGGAAGCGATCAAGGTAAAGTCAAAAACCGGGCAAGTCCGTGGCCGGGCGCTGGTAGAAGGTAAGGTCGTGGCGGAAGCGGATTTTGTCTGCGCCCTGGTAAATTAATATGTCGATACATCCCACTGCGATTATTTCATCTAAAGCAAAGTTAGCCGAAAGTGTCAGTGTCGGCCCGTATAGCGTCATCGGTGACCAGGTTGTAATCGGTCCACAAACTAAAGTCGGCTCGCATTGCGTCATCGAAGGCAATACCGCGATCGGAAAAAACTGCGAGATTTTTACCGGCGCGGTAATCGGCAGCCGGCCGCAAGATTTAAAGTTTAAAGGTGAAAAAGTTTTTTTGGAGATCGGGGATAATAATATTATCCGGGAATATTGCACCCTTAATCCGGGTACCGGGGAAGGCGCAAAAACAACCATCGGCGACAATAACCTGCTCATGGCCTATTCGCATATTGCCCATGACTGCAGCCTGGGCAGCGGATGTGTTTTGGCCAACAACAGCACTTTGGCCGGCCACGTGAGTATTGAAGATAAGGCTGTAGTCGGCGGTTTAGTTGCGATTCATCAGTTTGTACGGATCGGGATGCTCTCGATCATCGGCGGATGTTCCAAGGTGGTGCAGGACATCCCTCCTTTTTCTACCTGCGACGGCCATCCGGCGCGGGTCTATGGCTTAAACCTGATCGGCCTCAAACGCAAAGGTATCAGCCATGAGGCGATCAAGAAAATCGACCAGGCTTTCAAATTGATTTTTAATTCCGGGCTGACCGCTAAGCATGCCCTGGAAAGAGTGGAAAAAGAGATAGAGATAACCGAAGAGGTTACCTATTTAATCGATTTTGTTAGAAGTTCCGAGCGCGGCTTAGCCCGCTCCTGCAAATAGCGAAAATTCCCTTAAGCAAACAAGGGACGGTTCTCAGTTCAAAGCAGAACTGTCCCCTAAAAAGGGAGACTTTTACTTTGCTTTGAGAACCGTTCCCATAACACAATTACAAAATGATAAAAAAAATTGGCCTAATTGCCGGGAATAGGAACTTTCCACTGCTGTTTGCCGCCAGCGCCCGAAAAAAAGGCTGTCAGGTTATTGCGGTAGCGATTAAAGGAGAGACCTCCGTAAAATTAAAAAGACTGGTAGATAAAATTTATTGGCTTAAACTTACGGAATTTGAAGCGATGTTTGATATATTTAAAGCTGAAGGTGTCGGCTCCGTGGTAATGGCCGGGCAGGTCAGCCCCCGCCGGTTATTTTGCAAGGAAACTCAAAACAGCCCCGCATTGAAACAGGTTTTGGATACGCTTAAAGATAAAAAGGCTGATACGTTATTTGGGGCGGTAGCTAAAAAGTTAGAGGAGGCGGGCCTTAAGCTGCTTGATTCCACTACTTTTATCGAAGAATACTTGCCTAAAAAAGGCACTTTGACTAAGCTCGAACCGGACTTTGATGCCTGGGAAGATGTTTATTTCGGTTTAAGCCTGGCTAAATCCGTAGCTAATTTGGATATCGGCCAGACGGTTGCGGTAAAAAGTAAGGCGATCGTTGCGGTTGAGGCTTTTGAAGGTACGGATAATTTAATCCGCCGGGCAGGAAAGATTATCCGCGGCGGCCTGGTGATCGTTAAGGTTAGTAAGCCTAAGCAAGACATGCGGTTTGATATCCCGGTTGTGGGGTTGAGAACCGTTAAAATGCTGGTTGGAGCCGGGTGTAAATGTCTGGCTTTTGAAGCCGGCAAAACGCTTTTTATTGACCAAATCGCCAGCGTTAGGTTAGCCGATCGCCACCGGATTACGATTGTAGCGGTATAAAATTTATTGACAGTGATTGTTTGTAGTGTGAAAATATCAAGGTAGCTTAAGTGCCGGTTAGTTATTTAAACTAGGGAGGGAGATATGCCACGGATAGCGAAAGCAAAATTAACGGAGTTTAAGCTGTATTCTCCTGGGGCCAAAAAGGTTGTCGTTGCCGGGAGCTTCAATAAGTGGGATAGTAAAAAATTACCCGCCAAGAAGGACAGCAAGGGTAACTGGTCGGCTAAAGTCGCGCTTAAACCGGGAAGACATGAGTATAAGTTTATTGTCGACGGAAACTGGATCAATGACCCGCATTGTACATCTTGTGTCGCTAACGCTTTGGGTTCGCATAACTGCGTGGTCGAAGTTAAATAATCTGCTTTTAGATACCGGGAAAACTTAGGGCGCCGCTTATCGCAAGACGGCGCCCTATTAACTTTGAGCCGTTTAAAAATGTTACGATGAAATATATTTATGGTCCGATCAAATCCCGCCGCCTTGGCCTTTCTTTAGGTCTAAGTCTGACTTCCGAGAAAATTTGCGATTTAGACTGTATTTACTGCCAGTGGGGCTCGGTCGGGAAAACGGTTCTGGAAAGAAAACAATATGCGTCTTGCCAGGAGATTATCCAGGAGTTAAATACCTGGTTGGCCCATAACCCCCAAAAAGCCCAAGCCCTGAAATTTGCCACTCTCTCCGGGCTGGGGGAGCCGACTTTAAATACCTGTGTCGGGGAGTTGATTGGCCAGGTAAAAAATATTACCGGCCTAAAGACAGCTGTAATTACTAATTCTACCCTTTTAGGCAATCCTCAGGTACGTCAAGGATTGCTTGGGGCGGATTTGATCGTTCCTTCTTTAGATGCGGCTGATCCGGAAATCTTTAAACTTATTGATCGGCCCCATCCCGGTATAGAATTCAATCAGGTGATTGATGGCTTAATTGCCCTGAGGAAAGAATTTCGGGGTTTGATTTGGCTTGAGATAATGCTGATTTCCGGTTTAAATGACGATTCCCGGCATATCGCGGCGCTTAAAACGATAATTGAACGCATCAATCCGGATAAAATCCAGCTTAACTCCCCGGTGCGCTCTACTGCAGAGAAGAATGTTTTTCCAGTAGGAAAAGCCAGGCTAGAAGAGATTAGAAAAATATTTGGCGATAAGGCCGAGATAATTTAATGCGCCTGTAGCTTTCCGCTAATATTCTATGTTAGGCGGAATCCCGGCTCCTCTTAATCAAAATCTAGAAGACGGGGCTAATTGGATAGAGCATCCACAAATAGAATCTTGAGAGCAGTGTTTCTGCGCCTATTGCCTAACGGATAAGGCACCAGTCTTCGGAACTGGCTATGGTGGTTCGATTCCACCTAGGCGCATTATTAGGTTCGGCGCCGGCTCGTTACCTCGCCGGCATTTCGCTGGACTTTTATGGGTGCTCAATCCCCCCAGGCGCACTAATTAAAAATGCCTGCTTTAAGAATCACATTTTTAATTGTATCGAGCGTTTCAAATCAAATTATTTAACCGCTAAATCCAGGATTAGCTCGATGTAATCATTGTATTATATGAGTGCTCAATCCACCTAGGGTTCTGGCCAATATATAGGTAAAGACGTAAGTGGCTGTGCCGCATCATTAATACCGCCTGTTATAAATCGACCTGTTTGAAATTAGCAAAATCAGGCTTGAAAACGCTTTCCGGCAGACCTTAAATTTGCCTTGACAAAGTGGCTAAACGGTGCTAAATTTGTACTACAAAGCTAAAGAACATATTCGGGACCCTTTGCTGGAGGGCAAAGGGGCCACGTGTTTTAACCGGATAGACTTAAGATTTGATCTATCCGGTTTTTTATTTTTTATTGAAAATGAAGCTAAAAAATGGTAGAATTATGAAAATGCAAACGATACTAAAAAAAATATTTTTTCTTTTTATCCTGACAGCTTCGG
>JAGVOR010000043.1 GCA_020052635.1 Candidatus Omnitrophota bacterium | reverse complement strand
TTGGCCGGCCGTCGGCGGGCGATCGATGAATTAAAAGCCGGCAACTGGGCTAAAGCGGCTGAAACGATTATGCCCAGGATGACTGACTTTCCGATCATTGATTCGATTTTTCTGTCTGATCCTGACGGCACGCTTTTAGCCGGGGCAGGGAAAAGCAATTCCACCGATATCCTTAACCAAAATTTTGCTTACCGCGATTGGTACCGCGGAGTAGCTCGCGACTGGCAGCCGTATATTTCCTGCGTTTACAAAAGGGCAAATAACCCGCAAGTTAATGTGATTGCTGTTGCCGTGCCGATTTTTGATACACTTGAAGAAAATAAGGTTTTAGGGATACTGGTCCTGCAAATCCGGGTGGAAGTATTTTCTGCATTGACCCAAAATCTGGATCTCGGTGAGAAATCTTTAGTCTATATTGTCGACCAGAAAGGGCAGCTTGTTTTTCACCCCAGATTGAACGAGGAGGAGAGGATTATTGATCTTTCCGGGGTGGATGCGGTGCGGTGGCTCTGGAAAAATCTAAGCGGAGTCGGTATCTCTTATAATGCGGTGGAAAACGAAAAACGCTACGTTGCCTATAACAGCGTCCCCAAATTTGGCTGGGGGGTGGTTGTAGGCCAGGAGATTAGGGCAGCCTTTGCCGCGCGCAACTTCGCTTTCTTATTGAACGGCCTGCTGGATATATTTGTTTTTGTTACCGCTTCTATTTTTATTTTTCTGATCCTGTGGTTTATTTCCTCCGGCAAAAAAATGGAGGAACAGTTAAAAATCGCCAGAGAAATTGCTGAAAGCTCTAATCGCGCCAAGTCGGAATTCCTGGCGAATATGAGCCATGAACTGCGCACCCCGCTTAATTCGATCATCGGGTTCTCCGAAGTTCTGCAGGATGAGCTCTACGGGCCGTTGAGCGATAAGCAAAAAATTTACGTCAATAATATTTTGAACAGCTCGCGCCATTTATTGAGCTTGATCGGCGATATCCTTGATCTGGCTAAGGTAGAGTCAGGTAAAATGGAATTTGAACTTAGCGTAGTCCATTTACGGAATATCCTGGAAAGTTCGGTGAACTTATTGAAAGAAAAAGCAATGAAAAACGATTTGAACTTGAGGCTTGAGATTGATCCTTTTGCGGATATTAAGATTGAAGCCGATGAGCGGAAATTAAAGCAGATTATGTTTAATCTCTTAAGTAACGCGATCAAGTTCACCCGGGAAGGAGGCTCAATTTCGGTTAAAGCAATAAAGGCGGATGCCGGGCATATCCAGATCAGCGTGCAGGACAGCGGTATCGGTATCCGGGCGGAGGATATCCCTAAACTCTTTGAGAAATTTACCCAGCTTGAGCCGCTCTATACCAAGGCGAATGAGGGAACAGGATTGGGTTTGGCAATCACCCGCAAGTTTATAGAATTGCATCGCGGCGTAATCCGCGTAGAAAGTGAATACGGCAAAGGGAGTAATTTTATTTTTACAATACCCATTTCAGCGAGGTGAGGTGTGGCTAAGAAAATACTATTAGTTGAAGATAATGAGAATAATATGATGCTTTTGCGGGATATTTTGGCTTTAAGAGGATATGAAATTATTGAGGCCCGTGACGGCAAGGAGGGGGTGGCGGTGGCTAAGGAGAGCCTGCCGGATTTGATTTTAATGGATATCCAGCTGCCGGAAGTAGATGGTTTTATCGCGACCAAAATGATTAAAAGCGATCCGCAGACTAAAAATATCAAAATTATCGGTATTACTTCTTACGCGATGAAAGGGGACAAAGAAAAGATCCTGGATGCGGGTTTTGACGGTTATATCGCCAAGCCCATTGATACCCGACTTTTGCCTGAATTAGTGAAAAAACATTTGGAGTAAAAGGCATAAATCGGGAAACCGTCAAGGAGGGATGATGATGAATAATCAGAAAACTACTGTTCTTTTGGTTGATGATAAACCTGATAATCTTGAGCTTCTAGTTACAATTTTAGAGGCGCAAGGGTACCGGACGCTGGCCGCCGAGAATGGCCTAGAGGCTTTAAAACAGCTTAAGAAAAATCCGGTGGATTTGATCCTTTCCGATATCCTGATGCCCAAGATGGACGGATATCAGCTTTGCCGTGAGTGCAAAAAGGATCCCGGATTGCGCAAGATACCGTTTATTTTCTATACGGCTACTTATGTTGATAAAAAGGACGAGGAATTCGGCTTAAACCTGGGAGCGAATCGTTTTTTGATTAAGCCGCTGGAGAAGGCGGTGTTTATCAGTAATATCGAAGAAGTACTGCGGGAAAGCCGAGCGGGGACAGTCCCGGTTCCAAAAATAGATGTGCAGCATGAAGTGGATTACCTTAAAGAGTATAATGAAAGATTGATTCTTAAGCTGGAAGACAAAATCGTGCAGTTGCAACAGGAGCTGCAGAAGCGTTGCGCGATGGAGGAGGAGATGCACAAGCGGCTGCAGGAGCTGGAGGTTTTCTACCAATCCAGCTTTAGCCGGGAAGAGCGGATCGTGGAACTTAAACAAGAGGTTGAGCTGCTGAAAAATAAACTGGATAACCGCAATTAAGCGGTGATCTTAAAGGCTAGGATGAAGATGGGCGAATAACCCGGAATTTATTTTTACGTTAGCTTATTCGCCGTTCTGTTGAGCGGATGCGCTGTTAGTTATTAATCCATCGAATCTTTCTTCGGTTATGTTATATTGATTTAATAATTCTAAAAGTGTTCTGGGGTAAATGTGGCCCCAGAGGTTTCAATCGGATGGTCGCCGCCATCTTGCACTTACATGCAAGATGGTTTTTTGTTATTTGAAGCATGCTGGTCATGTTAAGGATAATTTGAAAAATGAACGATTCTTTGTTCTCCGAGATTATATTATGTAGCGCTACTGTGGTTGGGTACCCATTATACGCCGTTTTAGCGGTTTTACTTAAACGCTGGCTGCGTTCTACATCTTTAAAAGGGTTTAAAATCCGCCTCGGCCTTCTCAACCGGCCTTTGCGTTTTTTGATCACTACACTTTGCGTTATGGAAGTACTTCCTTCATACCGTCTTCCGGAAAAAATGGATTGTAAATTTAGAGAGGTTTCTCCTTGTGGAATGCGGGAGGGGCCTTGATTTTTTATATTTACATATGAAATACAGATAAGCTAAAGGCTATTGGCCGAAAACGGTCAATAGCCTTTTTGTTGCAGGAGGCAACGCATCCGCCGATCCGATACGGGTGAATGTAAGTTTATTTGTTTACAGAGAGTGCTTTTATAGCGATTCCTTTCCGGGCTGTTTCATGGGAGCTGCCTCTCAAATACTCCAAAGATACAACTCTTCATTCTACGCAGTAAAATTATCCGATTATACCTGGGTTCAATTGATTACATAGCAGATACTTTTATAATATAGCCATGAAACTGGAAAAATAACAGAGCATGATAAATGAACAAATAAATATCGATCAATCAGAGATTATGAAAAAAGGGGGTAGAATGGAAATGAGAGCAGATAGAGAAGCAAAGATTGATTTTCAACCGAAGCATCTTAGAAATTCTTTAGGCGCTAATGACCGGAAATGGGAGGAGCTTCGACAGGTAGCTTATAACTTATATGAGAAAAAAGGCAGAACTCGCGGTACTGAACTTGCAAGCTGGTTTGAGGCAGCGCAAATCTTAAAAAGCAGGAAAGAATAACAAATGGCAGTAGTTGTAGTAATAGAATTAGAATAGGAGGCAGCCCATGAAGGCTAAATTTGCGGCAATCATGTTTTTAGCGGTATTTGCCATCTCCGGGTGTACCTATATTCAAAGGTCAAGAAGAGCCGATGAATTGGAGGTTGAGAACCGGAATTTACAGAACCGGATTGCCCAGCTTCAGCAGGAAAAAGCAAAAGAAATCAAGAATGTTAAACAGAAAAATCGGGAACTTTCCGAACTTGAAAAAGCCAAGCTGGAGCTGGAAAATGCTTTAAAGAAAGAAATCGGTGACTATAAAGCCAAGCTGGAGATGTCTGAGCGGGGGCTAGTGATTACTTTTTTATCGGAAGTATTTTTAGATTCTGGTAAAGATATAATCCGGGAAGACGGCAAGGAATCGATCAAAAAAGTAGCGGAAGTTTTAAACCGTGATGTACCTGATTCCAGCGTCGCCGTGGAAGGCCATACAGATAACCAGTCCATAAAATATTCCGGCTGGAAGACAAATTGGGAACTTTCATCGGCCCGGGCGTTAGCAGTATTGCATTACTTTGTTGATGAATGCGGGGTTGCTCCTACCAGGCTTTCTGCCAACGGCTACGGAGAATTCCAGCCGGTTGCGCCCAATGATACAGTAGAGAACATGCAGAAAAACCGCAGGGTGGAAGTGGTTATCTTGCCTTCCAAAGTCAGTAAAGTTACGCAGGAAATATCAAATTAAATCACGCATGCGCTAGGGCTAGTTTCCTCATATGCAATGGGCGGGTTTATCCATATCTTGCTCGTCATCGCCATCATCGTGATTGTTATGCGTTTCTTCAGCGGGCAAAAAGCGATTTAATTACCGCTAGTTAACTGAAATTAAGATAGGATAGGCGCGATGGAAATTATGGGTCTTGCCACAACTATTCCTTCGGTAGTTAGCGGTACGCTTACTACGGTTGACCATCAGAAAATATCATTCCAGCATTTTAAGAATGGCTCCCGGGCGGTGATTATTATTGCGCACGGTTATTATAGCAGCAAACAGGCGGTGATTTTGCAGCAGCTGGCGCAGGCGCTGGGGGGAGAGTATGATATTTTTATGTTTGATCTTCGCGGGCACGGCAAAAGCAGCGGCATATTTACCTGGACGAGCCGGGAAGGCAATGATCTACGGGCAGTATTAGATTTTATTGCTCCGCAATATTCCAAAAAAGGATTGATTGCTTTTTCCGTCGGGGCAAGCATTAGTATTAATGTTCTGGCCAATGACAAACGGGTGAACAGCTTTGTCTGTGTCAGCGCCCCTTCGAATATGTGGAAAATTGATTACTGGATCTGGGCCCTCGATTGGAAGGGTGACGCGGGATACACTTTTTTTAACCCCATCGGAAGGATCGGCACAGGAGTGCGGCCAGGACCATTTTGGCTGGCCAAGGAGAAGCCTATTAACAATATCGGCAAAATCACTATTCCGGTCATGTTTATACACGGCAGCCGGGATTGGGTAATTAGGCCGTGGCATTCCCGGGCGCTATACCAAAAGGCGGCCGGGCCGAAGAAAATAATTTCTATTAAAAACGGGCCTCACGCAGAGTATTTAATGCGGGATTATCCTGAGCAATTCATCGCAGAAGTAAAAAAATGGTTTTTCGATACACTGGCGAAGGATAATCCTTAAAGCGCCGATGAAGGATGATTTAGTAATCCCCAGGATATTTGCTCAAATTTCTTCCCGGTTTCCGGATAAGGTCTGCCTGCAAATACAAAAAAGTTCTATCTGGGAGAGATGGACATATGGACAAATAAATGATCTGTCTCTGAGGATAGGCGCATTTTTGATTAAAGAGGGTTTTAAAAAAGGCGAGTTCGCTGGTTTATGTTTAGAGAACCGGCCGGAATATGCAGCAATTTATTTGGGCATAATTACTGCCGGTCTTACCTGCGTTCCTTTAGATACGCAGTTGACCACACAAGAAATAGAAAATCTCATCAATGACTGCTGCGCAAAAATCATCTTTGTTTCACACGCCGTTTTTCAGACAAATAATATTGATAAGTTAAAAGCAGGGTTGAACAAAATCGTTATACTCGACCTGGAGATTGAAAAAGAGCGCCTTATCGGCCTGGCGCAGGTCAAATCTACCTTGTTTGACGGAGTCGCCTGGCCTGAGGTCACTCCTGAAGATACCGCTTCGCTTATCTATACATCGGGCACCATCGGTAAGCCCAAAGGGGTGATGCTCACGCACAAAAATATTTGCTCTGATTTTAAAAGCATCGACAAGTTAAAGCTCTTTACGGATAGAGATACTTTTATATCGATACTGCCGTTGCATCATGCCTATCCTTTTATGATCACGCTGATTACGCCTCTTTTTTGCCGCGCACGGGTTACGTATACTTCCAGCCTTAGGAGCGATGAGTTGCTGAATTTGATGAGAGAGTCCGGGGTGACGGTATTGGTAGGAGTGCCGCAGCTTTTTTCTATATTTTATACACACATATTAGAGGAGATGAAGAAAGTATCTTTTTTACTCAAGGCATCTTTTTCGGTACTGATAGGGATATTGTGGCAGATAAGAAGGTTTAGCGGAATAAATTTAAGCAAGCTGGTTTTAGCCAGGATACACGGACCATTTGGAAAAACTTTGAGGTTTTTCGCTTGCGGTGGGGCTAAGTTAGATGAAGAAGCGGCCAGATATCTCGTCAAGATCGGTTTCACGATACTGGAAGGATACGGGCTTACCGAAACATCTCCGGTGG
>JAGVOR010000011.1 GCA_020052635.1 Candidatus Omnitrophota bacterium | reverse complement strand
GCAAAACTAATCTTTGTTACCGGGCCGCAGCTTTGTTGCGGCAGGAGTGTAAGTTAAGCCTGGGAATAAAAATCGAACTTAAAAAGCATGTTCCCGTAGGCGCGGGGCTGGGCGGAGGTTCGGCTAATGCCTCAAGCGTGCTTTTGGGGCTGAATAAATTCTGGGGGCTGAATCTGTCCCAGAGGAAATTAGGTAAACTCGCGGCTAAATTAGGCAGCGATGTGCCGTTTTTTATCCATGAGACGAAATTTGCTCAGGGAAAACAAAGAGGGGATAAAATTAAGCCCCTAGGCGGTTTAAATAAAGCTAAGCTTTGGTTTATTCTGATTTACCCTAATTTCAAGGTTTCCACCCCGTTGATTTACCGGAAATATGACGCTTATTTGGCGAAAAAGAGGCGTTTTCCCGGGTTGGCCCCGCAATCAGCCAAAATTCAAAACGGTAAAAAGCTAAAAATAATGCAAGGTGCGGGGTTGACAATGCCCAAAGGTAATGTTAAAATACTAACTTCCGAGCTGTTGAAAAAAGGGGCAAGATTTGATCCTGAACTCCTATTTAATAGTTTGGAGCCGGTTACGGAATTACTTTATCCGCAAGTTAGGCAGGTTAAAAAAGCCCTTGGCGATATAGGGTTAGATAAAGTAATGATGTCCGGCAGCGGGCCTGCCGTATTCGGGGTTTGTGATTCTAGTTCGCAGGCCGAAAGATTAAAAAATAAATTAAGTAGGCGATTCAGAGGTTGGCAGGTATTTGCTGTTTCTACGGTTTAGTGTTGGCGGTCCTGGCCGCTAATCTTTATAAGGAGCCTAAAACGTGGAGATTACGGAGGTCAGGGTAATATTAAAAGATTCCCAGGATAAGAAATTGAAGGCTTACGCGACGGTGACTTTCGATAATGTTTTCGTCGTGAGGGATATCAAAGTAATTGAAGGCGGCACCGGATTATTTATCGCCATGCCTTCCCGGAAAGTAAAGCACGCTTGTCCTAAGTGTGCTTTTAAAAATGAGTTACGTAGTAAATATTGTAATCAGTGTGCAGCGCCCCTGCCGGTAGAAGCTGCTCCTCTTAGGCCAGAAGAGATGCCTGTAAGCCAAGCTGAGCATCGGGATATCGCTCATCCGATAACTCAGATATTCAGGGAATATCTGCAGAAAAAAGTCCTTGAGGTTTATGTTCAGGAAAAAGCCAAGGGAAATTCCGAGCCGGTTATAGAATAATCGTGAGGTTATATTTTTTGATCTAACGCCGCTTTAAGATGCGGGTATTTTAGCCGGATCAAGATTCTTGAGTGCCTATAAAATGAATACTGGGACGTCGTCCAATGGTAGGACTCCAGAATTTGGGTCTGGCTATCATGGTTCGAATCCATGCGTCCCAACCAAATTCGAACGAAGTTCGAATTTGGTAGAGAATCGAAAATCGAGAGTTGAAAATAGAGCATAGGAGATTTTTGATTCGATCAAATTTCGATTATCGATTTTCAAAAACATGGCGTTTATATTTGAAAAACTTGATGTTTATCAAAAAGCTGTCGACTTTGCTGATAAGATATGCGAATTGACAAATAATTTTGTAAAGGGTAACTATTATCTCGCAGATCAGCTTAATAGGGCAGCTTTATCTATCTCAACAAATATTGCCGAAGGCAACGGTCGTTATCATAAAGCTGATAGGATAAACTTTTTTAGGATTGCCCGTGGTTCTGCGTTTGAATGTGTGCCGATTTTAGAAATTTGTAATCGTAAGGGGTTGATTGATACCGAAAAGGCCCCAGCGTTAAAAAGTGAATTGGAAGACATTTGCAAAATGCTATCGGGATTGATTAATTATTAATCATTTGAGCCCGGGCGGACAAAAAGTTTTACAAGTAGCAGGATAAAGATAAAAAGGAAGAAATAAAATGCCTAAAATAAAAAAATCACCGCTGGCCGTAATCATTTTGGCGGCGGGTAAAAGTACCCGGATGAAATCAGAATTGCCCAAAGTACTGCATCCGCTTTGCGGCCGGCCGATGTTAGGTTATGTTTTAGATTTAGTTTCATCCTTAAAGCCTTCAAGAGCGGTTGCGGTTTTAGGGTATAAGCAGGAACTGGTGCGCAAGTTTATTCCTGCGGGGGTAAAAATTGCTATTCAAAAGAAACTGGTCGGCACCGCCGATGCGGTAGCTGCGGGATTAGCAAAATTAAAAGGTTTTAAGGGGACGGTATTAATCCTTTACGGAGATAACCCGCTTTTAAAGAAAGAGACGCTGAAGAAGTTGCTGGACTACCATTGCGAAAATAGCGTGGATGTAACCTTATTGACCGCGCAGACGGAAAAACCGGCAGGCTACGGTAGAATTATCCGCGATCAATATTTTAGTATCTGCGGGATCACAGAAGAAAAAGATGCCGATGAGGTGCAGAAGGAGATTAAAGAGATTAATACCGGGATTATGGCGTTTAAAAAAGATAAGCTGGAGGCTAATTTAAAACTTATCCGTCCGAATAACCGTAAAAAAGAATACTATTTGACCGATATAATCGGGATTTTCTCCAAAAAGAAATATCTGGTCGATGGCGTCAAAGTTAAAGATCCTGCCCAGGCACAAGGAATCAACACCCGCAGTGAACTGGCCAAGGCCAACAGCTTAGTCCAGAAAACGATTAATGAAAAATTTATGCAAGAGGGGGTAACGCTGGTTGACCCGGCGACCGCTTTCATTAATTTCGGCACTAAAATCGGAAAAGATACGGTGATTTATCCCTTTACAGTAATTGAAAGGGATGTTAAAATTGGGAAGCGTTGTTTTGTGGGTCCTTTTGCTCACCTGCGGGAAGGTACCAGCCTGAAGGACGATGTGACAGCCGGAAATTTTATCGAAATGGTGCGTTCCCGGATCGGCTCTAAAACATTTGTTAAGCATTTTTCTTACCTGGGCGATAGTTCCGTAGGCTCTTCTGTTAATATCGGGGCCGGTACCGTGACGGCTAACTTCGACGGTAAAAATAAGCATAATACGGTAATCGAAAATAACGTGAATATCGGTTCGGATACCGTGATTGTTGCCCCGGCAAGAATCGGTAAGTCTGCGGTGACCGGCGCCGGCACCGTTGTAACTAAAAACATTCCGGTTCGAACTGTGGTGGTGGGGGTTCCGGCTAGAATCTTAAGAAAAAGAGGGGAAAATGGATAAACTAGCGATTTTTAGCGGCAATGCCAATTTAGATTTAGCCAAAGCTATTTGTCAGGATCTGAAAGTTAAATTACAGGATGCTTTAGTGGGGAGGTTCAGCGAGGGAGAAATCCGGGTCAAAATCAACGAAAATGTCCGCGGTAAAGATGTTTTTATCGTGCAACCGACCTGCCCGCCTTCTAATGATAACTTGATGGAATTATTAATTATGATCGATGCGCTCCGCCGGGCTTCTGCCCAGCGGATTACCGCGGTGATCCCGTATTTTGGTTATGCCCGCCAGGACCGCAAGGATCAGCCGCGCGTGCCGATCACGGCGAAATTAGTGGCTAACCTGTTGACCGTTGCCGGAGCCAACCGGATTCTAACTATGGATTTACATGCCGGTCAGATCCAGGGTTTTTTCGATATCCCGGTGGACCATCTGTTTTCGGTGAGCGTATTTGTAGACCACTTTTCTAAAATGAACATTAAAGACCTGGTGGCGGTTTCTCCGGATGTCGGCAGCATTAAGATGGCCAGGGCTTATGCCAAAAGAGTTTCATCGAGCCTGGCGATTATCGATAAACGCCGGATTTCTCCGGAGAAGGCCGAGGCGATCCACATTATGGGGGAGGTGGAAGGTAAAAACGTAATTATTGTCGATGATATGGTCGCTACCGGAAGCTCTTTGATTGAAGCGGTAGGGGCTTTAAAGAAAGCTAATGCTAAGGCGATTTATGCGGCCATTGCGCATGGTATTTTATCGGGGCCGGCGATTGAACAGATCAGCCAGTGTAAGGGCCTGGAAAAACTGCTGATTTCCGACAGTGTGCCTTTGCCACCGCAAAAGCAAAACTCCAAGATTCAAGTGCTGTCAGTGGCTAGTCTTTTAGCCGAAGCCATTAAAAGAATACACAAAGAAGAATCAGTCAGCTGCCTATTTGATTAATAAGGGAATATCCTTGATATCTTTGATGTCGGGGATTAATTCGCACATTGACCTACCCGTACTGCCGCCTGCCGGTTGAGCAGGCAGGTACCCGTAAGTCAAGTGCTTATTAAGAAAGGTTAAGATGGAAGAGATCGTTTTGGAAGCGCAGTTAAGGGAAGGTACGGGAAGAGCAAAAGTTAAAGATTTAAGGGAAAGCGGCTATTTGCCGGCGGTTGTTTATTTTCACGGTAAAGACGCATTGGCCGTCAAGGTTTCCCGCTCTTCACTGTTGAAATTGGTGCATCAATACCGGTTAGAGAGCGTGATCATTAATTTGAAGATTAAAGATGATAAACAGGCTAAAGGCCGGCCCTGCCTGGTCAAAGAGATTCAGTATGACCCGGTGAAGGAAGATATCATACATGTGGATTTTAACGAAATTTCTTTAACCGAGTCGATTAAGGTTAATGTCCCGATTCAGGCTAAAGGTGAAGCAATCGGCGTGAAGCAAGAGGGCGGATCTTTAGAGCACTTGCTTTGGGAGATTGAGGTCGAGTGTCTTCCCACCAGCATTCCTAAAGAAATACAGGTAGATATTACGGCTTTGAAAATGGGGGATGCTATTCATATTAAAGATATCGTTTTCCCGGAAGGAGTCAAACCTTTGCAGGATGAAACAGCGGTGGTCTTGCATGTGGTCGCTCCGATGAAGGAGGAGGTCCCGGCTGAAGGCGTCGAAGGTGAAGCAGCGGCAGAGCCGGAAGTAATTAAAGAAAAGAAAGAGCTCCCTGGTGAAGCTGCTGCGGATGGTGGGGCTAAAGATAAGGATAAAAAATAAACCTATCAGTAGGAATATTCTTAAATCCATGACTTCATCGGGAGTAAAATTGATCGTGGGTTTGGGGAATCCCGGCTTAGCCTATATCGGCAGCCGTCATAATATCGGGTTTGCGGTTCTTAAACTTTTAGCCAGTTCTTTAAAAATTAATTTTAAGCGGGATGCTACGGTTTCATCGCTGGTCGCCAGATACCGGAATGATTATACGGATTTAATCTTAGCTATGCCGCAGACTTACATGAATCTTAGCGGAATAGCAGTTGCCGGATTAGTTAAGAAATTTAAGGTTAGCCGGCCCAATATTCTGGTGGTTTGTGATGACCTGGATCTGGAGATTGGCAGGATCAGGATCCGTCCGCAAGGAACAAGTGCAGGCCACCGCGGAATGGCTTCGATTATCGAACACCTGGGGGATACGGATTTTTGCCGTTTGCGGATCGGTATCGGCCGGCCCGCAAACAATCAGGATCCTGCAGAATATGTATTAGGAGCTTTTGGCCGCCAGAAAGCAGCCGTTGTTAAACAAGTGACTCAAGATGCCACTTGTTGCTGCATGAGCTGGATAGCAGGGGGGATCGAGAAAACGATGAACAGCTTCAACTTGAACCCAGCATCAGCAAAAGCTAAAGAGAAAAATAAAATTAATTAACAGAAAGAGAGCAAAGTATGAGTCCCGCACCTTCGGTATATTCGATAACATAAGGGGCGGGAAGATATAACCTAATTATAATAGAAAGAAGGTGCGGGATGAATAAGTATGAAGCGATGGTAATTGTCAAACCTGACTTATCCGATGAAGATAAAAAGGCGTTATTTAAACAGATTGATGAAGCGATTATTAAGCATGGCGGGCAGATTACTCAATCGGGAGTCTGGGCGGAGCGGCGCAAATTATATTTTCCGATTAAGAAATCCACGGAAGGAATTTATTATTTGTCCGCTTTTACTGCTCCGGCTGGTGCGATTAAAGAGGTGCGCAGTATTTTCAGGATCAACGAAAGTATCTTAAGATTTTTATTCACCCGGATGGATAATTAACCGGTAAAACCCCTAAAATAAGCCCGGGTGGTAATTTCCGGGCGGAAAGAGCGATCGATGGCCAGTTATAATAAAGTTTTGTTAATGGGTAACCTGACTAAGGATCCCGAATTGCGTTATACTCCGCAAGGTACTGCGGTGGCGAATTTACGCCTGGCAGTCAACCGTAAATACCGCTCTAAGGACCAGGAGTTAAAAGAAGAGGTTTGTTTTATTACCGCCGTGGTCTGGAATAAACAAGCCGAAACTTGCAACCAGTATTTACATAAAGGCAGCAGTGTTTTTGTCGAAGGCAGGCTGCAATCCCGCTCTTGGGAGGATAATACCGGGGCCAAGCGTTCGGTAATCGAGGTGCGGGCCGAGCGGGTGCAGTTTATGGGGTCACCCGGTACTGCCAAAGGGCAGCCGGTATCCAATTTTGCCCCGGCTGAAGCGGTGCCTGAAGAATTAAGCAGTGAATCAACATGGTTAGCAGAAAGCGAGGATGAACCACATGAAGGTTAAAACCAGGGGTTTTGGTAAAGACAAAAAAATTATCAAAAAGAAAAAAGATTCGCTGGGGCCGGCGAGAAAAAGGTTTTGCCGGTTTTGCGCGGATAAATTAGGCAGTATTGATTATAAAGATATCAAAAGGCTTGAGGTTTTTATTACCGAAAAAGGTAAAATTAATTCCAGCCGTTTTTCCGGTAACTGCGCTAAGCACCAGCGCCGGATTAAGGAGCTGATTAACAAGGCCAGATTTTTATCTCTGCTTCCCTATACCCGGTAAATTAAAATGGATCCCGCACCTTCTAAATATTCGTTACTTAATATTTTTTAAGGTTGTTTTAAAAAGGGGTACCAATACAATATTGAATAAAAAGGAAGGTGCGGGGTGGAAGTCATTCTGATCAAAGATGTCGACAAAATCGGGCGGGCAGGTTCAGTGGTCCAGGTAAAAGAAGGGTTTGCCAGGAATTTTCTTTTTCCCCATAAGCTGGCCAGGCCGGCAACTCCGGAAAGCCTCAAAAAATTAGAGCAGGAAAAACAGGCCAGATCCGCGCAATCGGCCAGGCTTAAAGAGGAGTCTGAGTTAATTAGGCAGCGTCTGAGCGCCGTATCTTTAACCATTCCTGCTTTGATCTGTGGGGAGGAAGAAAAATTATACGGTAGCATCCAGGCGCATGATGTCGCCGAGGCCCTAAAAGCAGAAGGCTTAAGTATCGATAAAGGCATGATTGATCTGGCAGAGCCGATTAAAGCTTTGGGGATTTATGAGATACCGGTGAAATTACATCCGGAGGTCGTGGCTAAGGTTAAGTTGTGGGTGGTTAAGAAGTAATTTTCCAGTTATGCCATCATTGAAAATGCCAAAAGACGTAATTATAGACAAGCTTCCTCCGCAGAACCTCGATGCGGAGATGGCGGTATTAGGGTCAATGCTTCTGGATGAAGAGGCTGTTTCCGTAGCTGCGGAGAAGCTGGATGCCGCCTGTTTCTATAAAGATTCCCACCGTAGAATATTTCAAGCGATCAGCGATCTTTATAACGCGAATAAGGCGGTAGATTTAATTACTTTGACCGATGCCTTAAAAAAAGACAGCTCGCTTGATGCGATCGGCGGGGCAAGTTATTTAACCTCTTTGGCGAACGTTGTGCCGACCGCGGCCAATATCAATCACTATGCCGGAATCGTCCGCGAAAAATATATCCTCAGGTCTCTGATTAATAACTCCACCAAAATTATTACGGTTTGTCACGAAAGTGAGGGCAACATTGCCGAAGTGGTGGATACTGCCGAAAAGCTGATTTTTGAAGTAAGCGACCACCGCAACCAAGGGTCTTATTTACACCTTAAAGAGATCATTAAAGATAGCATCGAAACGATCGACCGGCTTTATCAGAATAAGGCGCATGTTACCGGTATCCCTACCGGCTATATAGATTTCGATTTAAAAACGGCAGGCCTGCAGCCGTCTGATTTAATTATCGTTGCCGGCCGCCCTTCGATGGGTAAAAGCGCTTTTGCTTTAGGCATTGCCGAATATGCCGGGGTGGTTGAGAAGGTGCCGACTGCGGTTTTTAGCTTGGAGATGTCTAAAGAGCAGCTAGTACAGAGGATGCTCTGTTCCCATGCCCGGGTCGATGCGCATAAAGTGAGGACCGGATATTTAGCGACCAGCGACTGGCCTCGGCTGACCGCGGCCGCCGGTAAACTTTCGGAAGCACCGATTTTTATTGATGATACTCCGGCCATCTCGGTAATGGAGCTACGGGCGCGGGCCCGTAGGTTAAAATCCCATCATGGTATTAAGTTGATCATTTTAGATTACATGCAATTAATGCGCGGATCAACGATGAATATGGAAAGCCGGCAGCAGGAGATCTCCGAGATTTCGCGTTCTCTGAAAGCCTTGGCCAGGGAGTTGAATGTTCCGGTGATTGCCATTAGCCAGCTCTCCCGTGCCGTTGAGTCGCGTACGGACCACCGCCCGCAGCTTTCGGATTTAAGGGAATCCGGAGCCATCGAGCAGGACGCCGATGTCGTGGTGCTTATTTTAAGGGAAGAATATTATAATCCTTCTCCGGATAACCAGGGGGTCGCTGAGGCGATTATTGCTAAGCAGCGTAACGGCCCGGTGGGAACTTTAAAGTTGGCTTTTATTAAAGAATACACCCGGTTTGACAATTTATCCCGGATTGAATAAGCTTTTTGGATATTTGTTTGCTTTAGCCGGCTTAATCTTATATAATGATAAAAATGCGTAAACCTATTTTAATACTTTTAATCTTACTGCTAGTTATAAGTTATGCGGGTTTGGTTTCGGCCCAGGAGGATCCGGCGGAGCAAACCCAAGTAAGATCCACCTCCCCCGCAATTTTAAAGAATGTTACCGCCATTGAAGTTACCGGTAATAAATCGATCAGTACTAATGTAATTGTCTCCAAAATGAAGACGCGGATCGGCAGCGCTTACCAGGAGAATATTATCAGCGATGATTTAAAGCGTCTTTATCTTTTGGGGTTTTTCAGCGATATCAAAATCGACACTCAGGATTATAAAGACGGTTTAAAGATTATGGTGACGGTTACGGAGCGGCCGATCATCGAAAAAATCAGTTTTTCCGGGATCAACCTGATTACGATGAAGGATGAAAAACTCAAAGCTCAGTTAAAATCCAAGGAAACCCAATATTTGGATTATCCTTCTTTAGGAGAAGATGTGCGGATTCTAAAGAAGATGTATGAAAAAATAGGTTACAGCCAGGCGGATATTTCCTATCAGGTCGATGCGAACCCCCAGACGAATAAAGCCAGCGTAATTTTTAACGTTATTGAAGGCAGAAGGGTGCGGATAAAAGATATCCGCATCCAGGGTAATCAGAGTTTTAAATCCGCCCGGATCCTTAAGCTGTTAAAAACCAAACGGGCCTGGTTTTTTAACGCCGGGGTGTTAAAAGAAGAGGTGCTTAAGGAAGACATGGAGCGGGTTAAATCTTTCTATCAACGGGAAGGGTTTACGGATGCGGTCGTAGATTATCAGATTGATCCCGATCCTAAAAAGTCATATTTGCTATTCGTAACGATTAAAGTGACGGAAGGTAAAAAATACCTGGTGGGATCGGTAGTGATTGAAGGCAACCAGGAGATCAGCGAAAAAGAAATCCTTAAAAACCTGACAGATTGCATTCCCGGCAAAGTCTATAGCCAGGAAGCAATGCGCAAAGATTTAACCGGTATCCAGGGTTTGTATTTTGACCGCGGGTATATCTCGGCTCAGATCCAGGAGGCGACCCTGGTGAATACCGACAGCGGCCGGGTGGACCTGACCTACCAGATTATCGAAAATGAGGTGGTCTATGTCGATAAAATTAAGATCCGGGGGAATATTAAGACGAAGGATTTAGTTATCCGCAGGGAATTGCGGATCCATCCGGGAGAAAGATTTGACGGAGAAAAACTCCGCCGCAGCAAGGAGCGTTTAAGCAACCTGGGGTTCTTCGAAGAGGTCAGCTATGATACGGAAGACACCGGGGACCCTTCCAAGAAAAATTTAATGGTTGATGTCAAAGAAGCTAAAACCGGCGCCTTTAGCTTCGGCGGCGGTTATAGCACTGTCGATCAGTTCGTCGGCTTTGTGGAGCTAGAACAGAAAAACTTTGACTGGAGAAATTGGCCTTATTTTACGGGTGCTGGCCAAAGTATGAAATTACGCGCTTCTATCGGAAATTTGAGTAACGGCTTCGATCTAAGTTTTACCGAGCCCTGGATGTTTGATTATCCGGTTTCTTTCGGGTTTGACCTCTACCGCCGCACCCGTGACCGGGATACGGATTCAGGATATGGTTATGATGAAGCGGTGACCGGAGGAGATTTACGTTTAGGCAGGGAGATAACCGAATATTTAAGGGGCGATATTACTTACCGGTTAGATGAAATCGAAATCAGCAATCCTACCAGTGATGCTACGCAGGATTTGAAAGACGAAGTAGGGACTAATTTGATTAGTGTGCTTTCTCCCAGCTTGACCTTTGATTCCCGGGATAATGTTTTTTATGCCCGCAAAGGCAATCTGATAAATGTTTCAATGGATGTGGCCGGGTTAGGCGGAGATAAAAGCTATTTGAAGT
>JAGVOR010000191.1 GCA_020052635.1 Candidatus Omnitrophota bacterium | reverse complement strand
CTATTTTACGCGGTTGCTGCAGCTGGGCAAGCGGGACGAAGAATTCTTTTATTGTTTTTAAGATCCGCCCCGGGATAAAAGTTATCCTTTCCAGCTTCTCTATCCAGGATAAATTAATTATCAATAGCACCGTAGCAACCACTACTACTGCCCAAGCCGCCAAAACAATCAAAGAACTTTTAAATGATAACCCGTTAAGACCGTAAAAAAGGCTCAGCAAAAGCAACAACCCCAGAAAAAAAACATCCAGGACCCGCTCAATAATGACGGTTGACAAGGCGTAAGTTTTGGCAAACCCGCATTTAGACGCCAGGTAATAAGCCCGGAAAACCTCGCCCAGCCTTAACGGCAGGATATTATTAACCATATAGCCGACCATTACCCCGCCGAACAAGGTCGAAATCCCCACTTTCTTGACCGGTCCGGTGGTGATGCGCCACATCAAAGCCCTAAAAATACAACTGATGCCGGAGAATAATACACAAACCAACAAAGGAATAATGTTTGTGTTTTTCAGGGCGTGAATAACATCGGTGAAATCTATCTTGCGGAATGCCAATACTAATAAAACAACGCTTATAATTATGCCGATAGCTATTTTAAACCATTTTCCCATAAATAATGCCTTCGGGTTATCGGCTCCTAACCAATACAATTAACGATATGGTCTTGGGGATCCCGGTTACGGTTAGATTGAGAAACCTGACGCCTTGGCATCATTATAGAACATCTTGACCGTATCCAGCGAGAATTCGCTCAAATCCCTGTCTACCAAGCTAAGTTTATTAAGGATGTCGTTGGTCACGGTTATTATATGGCAGCCGATGATGTCGGCCTGGAATATATTGAGCAGTTCCCGCGGGCTGGCCCATATCAGCTCGGCGTTAGGAGCCGGACGAAGAAGTTCCACGGCCTTGGTCATTAGCGGCACCGGGTCCCGGCCGGTATCGGCTATCCGGCCGGCAAACACAGAGACAAAGCAGGTCGGACCACCTTTAACCGCGCTGGCCACCGCCTTTACCTGCTCCAGCGTCATCATCGCCGTGATATTAAGCTTGACGCGCGCTTTAATCAAACGGCTGATTAAATCATACGACGATTTCTGCTCGGTATTGGTTATGGGTATCTTTACATTCACATTATTGCCCCAGGAAGCAATCTCAAGCGCCTGGCGCTCCATCTCCTTGAAATCATCCGAAAAAACCTCCAAAGAAATTGGACGGTCCGGAATCGCCTTGATAATATCCAAGGCAAAGGCTTTGTAATCCTTTATATTCGCTTTGCGCATCAAGGTAGGGTTGGTAGTAAACCCCTTGATAAACGGCTTTTGGTACATCTCCAGCATGCCTTTTTTGTCTGCGCCGTCCGCAAAAATCTTGATTTTCATCTTTGCCGCCTTATCCATCCAATTCATATATGCTCCTTTTTTATGTTTTTGCCATTACCACTTTTGCCGCATCAGCCAGGTTCTTGGCTTTATAGTCAGGTTTTATCTTGCCCTGGTAATCAGACGAATGCGGGTTCTTAATCAGTATCGTTTTGCAGCCGGCCCGTTGGCCGCACTCTGTATCGCTATCCCGGTCCCCTATCATCCATGATTCCTTCAAGTCAAGCCTATACTTTTTTTTAGCTTTAAGCAAGAAAAACGGCTCCGGTTTCCGGCAGGCGCATCTCCCGCCGTATCCGGGCACAATGCCATCCGGGTGATGATAGCAATAATAAGCCCGGCTTAGTTGTACCCCCTTCTTCTTGAGGTCACCATTAAACTTTCGGGCAATCTGTTTTATCGCCTTCAAGGTAGTTTTACCCTTGGCGTAGCTTGGCTGATTGGAGACGATAAATAATTTGTATCCTGCTTTTATGAGTTTCTTCAAGGAAGGTATTATATTACCGCATAAAATCAGGTCCTTGGGGTAATGCGGCGACTCGTAAGCCCGTGTAACCGGGTTAAAAACCAGCTTGTTTAACACGCCATCCCGGTCCAGGAATACCGCTTTTAGGTCAGGTTTCATTTTACCGATTCCCATTTCATTTCAAAGGACTTGAGGGCCGGATGGGAAACAATCAGGTGCCAAACCACGCCCTGGAAAGCCTCGGTATGTGGCGTGACCGTATCATTATTGACCGTCGGCACTATGACACAGGCATCCGCAACCTTTGCCGTATAGCCGCCGTCCCGGCCCACGATTCCGATTATTTTAGCGCCTTTCTGCTTGGCGTATTTGAGCGCCTCAACCAGGTTGGCGCTGATGTTTTTTTCGGCATTGCCGCCGCCCACCGAAAATACCAGCAGGCAGTCATTGGCGTTTAGGCGGCTGCCTTTGAGCCAATTGACAAAAACCGTATTCCAGCCGTCATCATTGACCCGGGCGGTCAGTTCGGAAACGTTATCAGTCGGGGCATACGATTCGATGCCGGCGATTTTTCTGAAATCATTAACGGCGTGCGAGGCGTTGGCCGCCCCGCCGCCTACGCCCAGGATAAAAAGCCGGCCGGCGTTTTTCCTGGTATCAATCAATACCTGCACCGATTTTTCTATCGGTTTCTTATCCATTGTATTGATTATCTTAACCGCTTCGGACAAATACTTGTCAACATACTCTGCATAATCCATATTACCTCATTTCTTATTATCATTGAGATATTTTTCCAGGTCGCTGATACCCTGGGTGGTGCCTATTTCATAAAACCTCTGGGCCACTTCATACCCTGCCATCTGCCCCCTGTCAACCAAATCCTTAAACAAATCGGCTAAATCAAACTTATTATCAAAACCTGCTATATCAAAAGTGGCTTTTTTTAAAATAGACAGCCCGTAATCAATATATTTAATATCGGGGGCAACACTTTTTTTGTCGTATTTAAGTATTTTACAATTCTGATACGAGATATTGCTTTTATCCCATTTATTTTCGTTGCGGAAAACGGTCATTAAGGCCGGCTTGCCGCTTTTTGGGAACGCCTGCCGGACGGCATAATAATCACAATCAAGATAGGAATCGCCGTAGAGGATAAAAAACGCATCCCCCAGCAACGGCAAGGTTTTTTTAATGGCGCCGCCGGTGCCTAAAAGTTCCGGCCAGTCTGAGGAATAATCAACCTGCAGGCCGAATTTATGGCCGTTGCCGATAAGGTCTTGAATCATCTCACCGCGGTACCCGATGCAAATCACCACTTGTTCAATATTATTCTTCTTTAGAAGCTCCAGCTGGTGGATGATAAATGGTTGGCCGGCTATTTCAACCAACGCTTTGGGTATTTTTTCGGTTATCGGCCTCAGGCGCGTGGCCAGCCCGCCGGCCAGAATCGCAACAGGAAACATCATGATTGGATAACTGTCTTGGTCCCTTCAAAATCGAAACGGAATCTCACTTCCTGCAAGCCGGAATTAATCATGGCATGGCGCAGTTTGGTCTTATCCTCGGTATAAAACATCAGGAACCCGCCGCCGCCGGCGCCGATTAATTTCCCGCCCAGGGCGCCGTTTGCCAGAGCCAGCCGATATAATTCGTCAATATGTGAATTGCTCATAGCCCCGGAACGTTTCTTTTTATGCTCCCAGTGCTCGTTCATCAGGGCGGCGAATTTATGCAGGTCGCCGGCTTCAAGAGCCTCTTTGCTCCGGTATCCTAAATCCTTGATAAAATGCAGGTTTTCAATCATAGACTGATTTTTTTGCTTGCTTTTATCATCCTGCTCTTTAAGTATGGACGATGCGTTCCTGGAATATCCGGTAAAAAACAGGAGCAGGTTATCCTCCATATTATAAAGCGTCTCGCTGGAAATCTTAAGCGGCCAGGCTTCGACCTTGCCGTCCTTCTGGAACTTGAAGCAGGTAATGCCGCCGTAGGCGGCGATATACTGGTCCTGCTTGCCGATAGGCTCGCCGACCTTGTCTATTTCAATGATGCAGGCCTGCTCGGCCAGTTCCTCCGGATGGACGATATTTTTTTTATGCGCGTGCAACGCCTTGAGCAGAGCCGTGGTAAAACTCCCGGATGAACCCAGGCCGGTCCCGGCCGGGATATCGGCTGTGCTGGTGATTTCCAGGTTACGGTCCTGGATACCGACAAATTTGATTGCCTCCCGTATAATCGGGTGTTTAATCTCATCTATCGTTTGCGCTTCTTCCAGATGCGAATATTTCAACAAAAACCCGTCTATAAAACGGCGGTGAATATTAACGTACAAATATTTATCAATTGCCGCAGCGATTAAAAACCCCTCATGTTTTTGGTAATAAGACGCTAAATCGGTTCCGCCGCCGCCCAAGGAAATCCGGAGAGGACTGCGTGTGATTATCATAAAATCCACCTCTTTTATTATTTATTTTTTTTAATTAAAAGGTTTTAATGTTAACCCTATACATAAATTCAGGTGTATTGAAGGAATCCTTAAAGGGTACCATGATGAATGCTCGATGGAAAATACTCTTCTTATTTCCGCAATAATCTCGATAGCTGTATTTACATGTTCAGCTTTAATAAATTTTTCATAAGGTAGATTATATCGTTTTTCAAACATTCGCTTCGTTGTCACCCATCTACCTAAAAAATACCCTAATCCACCTTCACATGGAATAACTACGAAAAAACGACCGGTTTCTTTTTTTAGTAAGCGCGCTATTTCATTAAGAGAAGTCGGTAAATTAGGCAGATGTTCCAATACATGTGTCGCAATAATACGGTCAAAATATCCATCAGGGTAAGGTATATGCTGTTGGCAATCAGCGATACATGTCTTAATAGCAGGAAAACGCGATTTAATTACTTCCGCCATATTCTCGCGTAATTCTAAAGCAACATAGTTATTGCGCTGATTTTCTGTCAGCTTCTCATAATTAAGGTGCTCTCCTAATCCAGCACCAATTTCGAGAGTAGTAATAAAGTCGTGGGGAGAATTTTTCACCACATACTTATGATTGAATTCGATTATCGCAGAGAATTTATCCTTGTTAATTTCATGGAAATATTTCATCCAATCATCAGCTATTTCTTGTAATTCTGGCGATAAATATATCTGTTTTTTGGGCCACTTACT
>JAGVOR010000101.1 GCA_020052635.1 Candidatus Omnitrophota bacterium | reverse complement strand
GCATTGGAAGCCTGGCCGAAGACGGATTTATCGCTCCGGGGGATGTGAAAAAGCTGTTTTTATTCAAAGCGCAATATGCTTATCCCATTTACCGTAAAGATTATGCCGGGCATTTAGCTTGCCTTTTGGATTATCTTAAAAAGTATCGATCACTTGATACTTTGGGCAGGTGCGGGGAGTTTATGTATATGGATATTGATGAATGCATAAAAAGGGCGTTTGATTTAGCCGATCAGCGGATCGCGGAATTAATCCAGCCTTGATTTATTTAATAGATGTACGGCTGATTAAGGCAGCCGTAATTTATTAAAGTATTTCTATTTTCCGGGTAAGGTTTAAAATAATATTTTGTTCGTAAAATGAAAATAAAAACCAGAGATTGGTGTATACTTATCATTTTGGCGCTATTAAGTTTTGGTTTCTGGTATAATCTGGAATACCCCCGCTTTGCTTTTGTCGAACTGCCGCTGAATAAGCAACAGGCTTACGCCGTAGCAGATAATTATTTAAAATCCAGAGGGATCGATACCGCGCAATATACTCGCGCCATTGTTTTTAATTCCAATGAAGAGTTTAACCGTTATTTCCAGCATGCCGCAGGGGTAAAAGCCCAAGAATCTTTTATTCGCGAACATGATTTTGATTTATTCCGCTGGATAGTCCGGTTTTTCCGGGAATCACAAAAGGAAGAATACCTGGTCTATTTAAGCCCCCGTTCCGGTAAGGTGATTAAATTCATCCACGCCATTGAAGATACTGAGTCCCGGTTGGATTTGGGCAAGGATTTGGCCCGGCAAAAGACCCAAGATTTTTTGCAGAGCAATTTTGATCTAGATTTAAACTTGTATGATTTTCATGAGGAGAAGGTGAAACGCTATGAAAACCGGACGGATTATGTTTTTTCCTGGGAAAAGAAAAATGTTTATATCCCCTGGCAAACGGGTAACGGCGGGGCTAAGCTGCTGGTTGAAGCGATGGTCTCCGGAGAAGAAATCAGGGCGTTTAACAAGAATAAATTTGACCTGCCGGAACAGTTTAACCGCTATGTAGAAAAACAATTTATTCTCGGTGAATACCTGTATAATATTTTTTATTTTATACTTTTTGCCTTATTGGTTTTCTCAATCAGCATTGTTTTGAAAAAAAGGCAGGAACTTGTGCCGCGGTTGACCAAAAAATGGTTTTATTATATCGCCGGATTCTTGATGCTGGTTAATACTGCCAACCTGTTGAATAATTTACAAAGTATTCTTATAAATTATCCGACGAGCGCGCACCTGAGCTCTTTTCTCGGGCTGGTAACTACGAAATGGCTGTTTAATGTCAGTTTTTTGGTTTTGAGCTTTATTATGCCGGGCATTGCGGGCGAGTCTTTATGTAGCGAGGTGCTGCCGGAACATAAACAAGGTTCATTTTTGGGTTATATCAAATCAAGTTTTTTAAACCGGTCTTTAGCGCAAGCGGTCATCCTGGGTTATTTAGTCTGGATGATTATGCTGGGATTGCAAGCAGTAGTTTTTTATCAGGGGCAAAAATACATCGGCGTCTGGAGAGAATGGAATACGATGGCCTATTTTTCTTCCGCTTATATCCCTTTGTTTAGCGCTTTTGTGATCGGAGTAAGCGCAAGTTTCAATGAGGAGATCATCTTCAGGCTTTTTGGCATCAGCCTGGCTAAAAAGTACTTGCGCAGCCTGATTTTAGCGATTCTGTTAACCTCGGTTATTTGGGGAATGGGGCATACCCGGTATGCAATATTCCCGGTTTGGTTTAGGATTATCGAGATCGGCTTACTCGGAGTATTTTGCGGGGTGATTTTCATCCGCTTCGGAGTTATTCCGCTGATTGTGGCCCACTATCTGTTCGATGTATTTTGGGTTAGTTCTGCTTATCTGTTAGGGCAAGGCCCGCGGCATCTATTTTTCTCTGCCCTGGGGTTATTAGGCCTACCTTTAGGCCTGGCCGGGATTGCTTATTGCTTAAACCGTACGCAAGAGGAAAGACCTATCCGGAATGTACTGGATAGAGCGCAGAAATACAATCTGGGAGTGCTCGTGGCATATATTTCGGTTAAAAAATCTCAAGGGTGCCAGGCAGAATCAATCAGGGATGAGCTGATTGCCAGCCACTGGGATCATCTTTTAGTGAAGCTAGCGATTGCCGAAGTATTTGGAGGGTAAGGAAATAGAAAATCAAAATTTCACTTGCATTTTTTAGGGCTTTATAATATTATAATAAAAAAATACGCCTGTTAAGCTAAGCAGGCAGAAGGAGACCTATGCGTAAACATATCTTGTTTTTAAAATGCTCCAGTGTGACGGTTAAAATCGTTGCCTGGATATTTTTGCTTTTGGGAATCCTGGGGGCAGTCAGTCTGTTTTCAGGCAGTTTAACTAATCAGCCGCGTTGGATGGGGGTAGTGGTTTTGGTTTTTTATTCATTTATGTTTTTTATTTTTATACTGATTGCTAAAATGGCGGATATTCTGGTTAAGTTGATTAATGCGGCAGAGGCAGAAAAGGCATAATTTTATGTAACCTAAAGGAGGTTATTGTGAAAAACAAGATTATATTGTTAGTAGTCGTCAGTTTATCTTTGGGCGGTATTTTTGGATGTGATAAATTAATTCCTGGCGCTAAGAAAAAAGTAGAAGTAGTTAGTGCGCCAGCGGCTTATGCTATTGTGCCCAAGGGGCCGATTGTGGCCAAAGTAAACAATGTTTCCATCGGCCTAGATGACCTTAACGAGGAAATCGCGCTTTATAATGCCAATGTACCGGCTGACCGTCCAGAGTTAAAAATCGTTAGCCGGGAGCAGAAGATCAACTACCTGAAAAATGAAGCTATCCGCCGGATCTTGATTTATCAGCATGCCCTAGATAATGGGTTAGACCGCAATGAAGAGGTCAGGCAGGCGTTGGAAAAAAATAAACGGGATTTAATGGTTCTGCAGGACATCAAAGAGATGACCAAAGGCATTACCGCGACCTCTAAAGAGGTCGAAGATTATTATAACAATTATAAAGAGCAGCTTAAGGAGCCTGAAGATCGTCAGGTTTCTGAGATTGTCGTCGGTAGCGAGCAGGCGGCCAGGGATATTTTGATCCAGCTTTTACAGGGGGCTGATTTTGCTACTTTAGCCAGGAATAATTCTCAGGCACCTAGCGCCAAAGACGGCGGTGATCTGGGTTTTATCCAAAAAGGTAAGAAATCCGCTCAATTCGATGCCGCCGCTTTTGCGGATTCTTTAGAGGTGGGAAGGATTAGTAATATATTTAAAACTCCCGAAGGTTATAGCATCATTAGATTAGAAGCCAAGCGTGGAGGCAAGCAGAAACCACTCAGCGAGATGTGGGATGATATTAACCGCGGCTTGGTTTTCTTAAAACAGCAACAGGTGGTTGAAGAGTTGATTGGTAAGCTTTCCCGGGATGCGAAGATCGATATATCTGAAGGAGAGATAAAATAATGGCAATCGAAAAACAGAAGCTTATTTTAATAAGCGGGATAATCTTAGGCGTAATGGCGATTGTGATGACTAAGATGTATCTGGATCAGCAACAGCAAGCTGTCCAAGAGAGAGCTAAAGCGGCGCTGGCTAACATGCGAAGTAACCAGACCGCTGTTTTGGTGGCCAAACAGGATATCCCCCAGGGGACGGTTATTGATGCGCAGATGTTTGATACTTCGATTGTCCCTAACAAATTTGTTCAACCGCAGGCGGTGACTTCTTTGGACAGGATCGCGGGTATGATTACCGTTGCCCCCATCTCTAAAGGTGAACAGATTAGCCTTTCTAAACTTCAGCCTGATCGCCGATCCCGCAGTACGGATTTGGCCGGAGTTACTCCTGCGGGCAAAAGGGCGATTACTATCGTTGCCGACAACATCGCTTCTTTATCCGGGATGGTACGGCCTGGAGATTATGTTGATGTATTGGCAATCGTCCCGATTCCGATGCAGGGTGCGGATGGCCGGGTTACCGCTCAAACCTCAGTTATTCCATTATTCCAAAATGTTTTGATTTTGGCGGTAGGGCAGAATACCGGCGGAGCGGTTGCTTCAACCGGCAGGTATTCAGAGTCGGCCCCTTCTTCCGCCTCTTCCGCTGGGAATGTTTTGATTACTTTAGCCTTGGGGCCTCAGGAGGCAAATCTTATCGTTTTTGTCCAGGAACAGGGTAAGATGCGCTTAGTGATGCGTTCTCCGGCGGATGCAAAGGTAGAGCCGATGGCTCCGGCCAGTTGGGATACCTTCTTCAATTATGTTATGCCTAAACAAGAGATGGCGCCGGTGGTCGACACTAATGAGTATATCGAAGTTTTACGTGGGTTATCTAAGGAAAGAGTCGCTTTATCACAATAGATAGAGGGTAATGATTTATATTCGGGACGGAATCAAATTTTTAATTTTGTAGAAATAAAATCCCGCACAGCTCCGGGTGCGGGATAAATTCGTC
>JAGVOR010000069.1 GCA_020052635.1 Candidatus Omnitrophota bacterium | reverse complement strand
TGCGATTGATGAGCAAGGGGTGTTGTTTGAGCCGGATTCTACCGTGTCCGGCCTGCAGTTGCCGGTAATTTACGGGCTGGAGACTAAAATCTTCGCGCCGCAAGCGGGGATGAATTACCGGCGGTTAGAGTTTAGCCTTGCTTTAAGTATCATTAAAGAATTTAAAGCTAACCCCGCTTTCGGCGGGTTTAGTTTGATCAGGATCGATGTCGCCAGGGCCGGCAGTGCCGGATTTTTTATGCTTCTGCCGCAGCCCGCTAACGGACAGGTTAAAAATCATTCCGGCTTAAGTAAGGGCCTGGAAGTGCGTACGGGAGCGGGCAATATCAGGCAGAAGATGATGATTCTGGGTGGGCTTCTGCAGCAGGAGCGCCGGGAGTGGAGTAATATTATGTATATAGACTTAAGGTTTAAGGAGCCATTAATCAAATTACACAATGCTAAATAACGGTCATCTCTGCGCTGTCGATATTGGTTCAAGTAAAATTTCCGCAGCCCTTGCGCAAATAAAAAACAATAAAATCAGCAATATTTTCTTTGATTCATTTGTTTCCCGCGGCGTGAAGGAAGGCATCATTGTCGATGCTACCGAATTAGTGATCTGCCTGACTAAGTTGCTCAAAGGGCTGAAAAGCTCTTCCGGGGTAAAGATAAAGTATGTGCATGCTAATTTTTCGGGTAAAGATATTTCAACCAAACACAGCCATGCGGTTATCCCTTTAGCCGAGCGCGGCAATAAAGTAATTACCTCAACGGATATCTCGGCGGCTAACGAACAGGCGCGGATTTTAGGATCAAGCCTGGAGAATGAAATCATTCATGTCATCCCGTCAAGTTATGCGATTGATTCTAAGGGCAGCGTGATCAATCCGATCGGGCTCTATAGCCATAAGCTGGAGGTCGATCTGTATTTAATTTGCGCCCGGTTGTCATCTTTGCAAAGCTTAAGCCGGGTGATTAGTCAGGCCGGGTATGAGATCAGGGGGCTTTCATTTTCCGGATTAGCTACCGCTAAAGCGGTATTGGGTGCCCAGGAGAAACGCGGTTTAACTGTCCTGTGTGATCTGGGTAGCGATGTGACGGAGCTGCTGATTTTTAAAGACGGCCTGCTGCAGAACATTCAGATTTTACCTGTCGGTGGAAGCAGCCTGACCCAGCAGATCTCGGAAGGCTTAAAGATTAATTTCGAATTGGCCGAGGATATCAAGCGTTCACACGGGGTGATCACAGATGCCAGCCATATTCCGGAAGAAAAAGAAATTTTAGTTAAAAAAGACGGATTTTATAAGCCGATTAAACAGCGGGATGTGGCTGCTATGGTGACCAATGCCGGCCGTTTAATCTGCCTGCAGATCAAAGAGGCAGTTGAGACTAAGGTTGCTTTGCATGAAATTGACCATTTTATTATGGTGGGTAAGACGCTGTTGACCGACGGTTTTATCGAAATGATGGAGAGCTTGATCGGCATCCCGGTTACCTTAGGCAGGATTAGTCATCCGGAGGTTGCCGGGTTAATTAAAGAGCACAGCGACCTGTCCGGCCAGAAATATCTGACTTATCTAACCTGTTTGGGGATGATCTGTCAGGATCTGGATGATAAGACTGTAGGGAGCCTGGCTTTAGTCAAGCCTGCAAAAAATATGCTGGTTAAAGCCGCCCGGCGTTTTAAGGAAGTCTATCAGGAATACTTTTAAAGTAAAAATTACCCTATACTAGACCAGTAATTTTTACTTTACACCGAACGTTACAATATTCGAATATATATAAACCGCATCATCTAGGCTTAGTTCGGTGTAACCGATTCGCATTATTCCAGGCCTAGCCCGATGAAGCTATCGTATCAATCATGCTTAGTTCGACGAAGTTACCCGTAACATCCTAGGCTTAGGCGCGGAGCTAAAGCGGGACAACCGCCCAATATAGGCTTAGCTCAATGGAGCCAGTCGTATCATTTAGGCTTGAGCGTTGAATCAATCGCTGGTTTGGTCGATAGTCTATTGTCTGTAGTCTATCGGCCATTTTTTTATCTACTTACCAATTGACCCTTATTTTATATTGTGTATAATATATCAATCCCAGTTTAAATGATGATTAAAGAGAATATCGAGAAAGTATACCGACAGATTGAAGATGTTTGTGCAAGGCGTAAAATCCCCGCCGGCAAAATTACCGTTTTGGTTGTAACCAAGGGCCGCAGCATTCCAGAGATCCAGCAGGTGCTTAATGCCGGGATCAGCCGGCTGGCCGAAAATCGGGTGCAGGAAGCTATGGCGAAATACCGGCTGGTTACCGGCGCGCAATGGCAGATGGTGGGGCATTTGCAAACGAATAAAGTAAAGCAGGCTTTGCAGATATTTGACCTGATTCATTCTGTTGATAGCCTCCGGCTCGCAGAGGAAATCGACAAAGAAGCGGCTAAGATAGGAAAAATTCAGGATTTGCTTTTGGAAGTAAAGACTTCGGCTGAGCCGGCAAAATATGGATTTATTCCGCAGCAGCTGGCTGCGGCAGTAGACGGAATAACCAAGCTTAAGCATTTAAGGGTAAAAGGCCTGATGACGATTGCTCCGGCAGTAAAAGATCCCGAGCAGGCGCGGCCGTTTTTTAGGCAGCTTAAAGAGTTACGTGACCGGTTTAATCCGGACTGGTTGCTTTCGATGGGGATGTCGGATGATTTTAGAGTGGCGATAGAAGAAGGGGCCGATATTGTCAGGCTCGGCAGGATAATTTTTCAAGAGCATGTTTAATTTTTTCAGTAAAAAAATCGGGATAGTCGGATTTGGCAATATGGGCCAGTCTATCGCCGAAAGAATTAATGCCCGTTATAAGGTTTGTGTATTTGAGAAAGACCGGGCGAAAACTAAAGCTTTGATTGGGATGTCGGTGGCTGAAGATATCGATCAGCTGCTTAAAAGAAGCCAGGTAATTATTTTAGCGATTAAACCGCAGGATTTCGATATAGTGCTTGAGCAGATTAAAACCAGCTTAAAAAATAAGTTGGTAATTTCGATTGCCGCCGGGATTACCACCGATTATATCCAAAAGACTCTTGGTAAAGCCAGGGTAGTAAGGGTAATGCCGAATATAGCGGTTAAAGCCGGTCAAAGCACAACCGCTATCTGTAAAGGCGCGTATGCCAGAGCCGGAGATTTAAAATTCAGCTCGGCACTGTTTAAATGTTTGGGATTGGTTTTTTTACTCCCAGAGAATATGATGGATGCGGCGACAGCGATTTCCGGCAGCGGGCCAGCTTATATTTTTTACGATATGGAAATTAACCGTCGTGATCCGGCGCATATTCCGGAAGAGGTCATTGAAGAATATATTAAAAGATTGACGGAGGCTGCGCTGGCAGTTGGGTTGGAGCAGGCCCAGGATTTTGCCCTGAGTACAACCCGTTCCAGCATCAGCCTGGCGGCACAAAAAACCGCGACCCTTGAGCAATTGCGACAAATGGTTACTTCTCCCGGAGGAACAACGGAAGCGGCGCTGAAGGTAATTTTTAGCGGCGGCTCCTGGGTGCAGGCTGCGGTTGCCGCGAAAGAACGCGCCGGGCAATTATCTAAAAAGTAAGACGTTAACTAAGAACAGCAGAAAGGGATAATCATGTCGAGGATCGGAATTATCGGCGGCAGCGGTTTATATAAGATTGACGGCCTGCAAGTAATCAGGCAGGTCAAGATTAAAACACCTTTTGGCAGTCCTTCCGATAAATTCACCATCGGCCGGCTGGAAGGTAAGGAGGTAGTTTTTCTCCCCCGCCACGGCGTTGGACACCGCATCCCGCCCAGCCAGATCAATTACCGGGCCAATATCTTTGCGATGAAAAAATTAGGGGTAACAAGGGTTATCTCGGTGACTGCCTGCGGCAGTTTAAGGGAAGAATTAAAACCCCTGGATTTTGTGGTGGTCGACCAGTTTGTGGACCGCACTAGCCACGCCCGGCAGATGACCTTTTTCGATTCGGGGATCGTCAGCCACATTGTTTTCAGCCATCCGGTATGCCCGCAGTTATCCAAGAACCTTTATACCTGCGGAAAAGATTTAGGTTTAAGTATGCATCCTGCCGGGACGTATATTAATATGGAGGGGCCGCAATTTTCTACGCTCGCGGAAAGTAAATTGTACCGCTCTTGGGGGATGGATGTGATCGGGATGACTAACCTGGCGGAGGCCCGCCTTTGCCGGGAAGCCGAGATTTGCTATGCCACGATGGCCTGCATTACCGATTATGACTGTTGGCATCCGGACCATGCCAGCGTAACCTTGGAGATGGTGATCGGTAATTTAGCGAAAAATGTCGATAACGCCAAAAAGATTATCTGTAAAGTGATTAAAGAACTGCCGGATAAACATACATGCCAATGCGGCCAGGCCTTGAAATTTGCGATTGTTACCGACCGCAAACTGATCCCGGCTAAGACTAAGAAAGACCTGGCGATTATTATAGGTAAATATATCAAATGAATCCCGAAAATAAACCCAGCGGTTCAGAATATAAGCACACGCTGAATTTACCCCGGACCGATTTCCCGATGAAGGCGGATTTGCCTAAGCGGGAGCCTTTAATGCTTGAGCATTGGGTTAAATCCGATCTTTACGGGCAGATCCGTAAAAAAAGCGCTTCCCAAGGCAGGTATGTTTTGCATGACGGCCCGCCTTACGCCAACGGAGACATTCATATCGGCCATGCTTTGAATAAAACCTTAAAAGACATCGTGGTTAAATATAAAACCATGCAGGGTTATGATTGCCCCTATGTGCCCGGCTGGGATTGCCACGGTTTACCCATTGAGCATCAGCTATTCAAAGAATTAAAAATCGCCAAGCACCAGATCTCCCAACTTGAGTTTAGAAAAAAGGCGTATGATTACGCGATGAAATATGTCGCTAACCAACGGGAACAATTTAAACGCCTCGGTGTGTTCGGGGATTGGGATAACCCTTATTTGACTTTAAGCC
>JAGVOR010000066.1 GCA_020052635.1 Candidatus Omnitrophota bacterium | reverse complement strand
GTTTAAGATCGGAGTAACAGATTCCGAACTTTTGCTTGACCAAGACAAGTTTAATCTGGCAGGCGTAGGCAGCGAGCTGGCCCGCCTGCTGCATCAGCGTAAGATAAAAACTATCACTATTAAAAGCGGCGCTACGCTTGCGGAAATCATCAGCTTTTTTTCCGTCATTTCCATGTCTCCCAAGGATATTCTTAAGCAGGGCGGGGTAAATTTACTGCTGGCTAAACAGCCTTTGAGTAGTTTTTTAGTTGAAGAGCTGGATTACTCTGCTTTTTTACAGGAGCAAGGGCAGGAGAGCGTTGACCTTTGGGGTTATCTGTTTAAGGATATGTCGGAAAATGATGGTGCCGATAAATTGGCCAATTTGGTTGACAATTTCAGCGGCTTAATTAAACGCAGCAGTCAGAATGATATTTTCAAGAGCGAAGAAATTCCGGAGCAGATCCGCAAGTTTCTCATTTCATTAAAGGAAAAAGATGAAAAATTATTTGCTAAATGTTCCCAGGAACTTTTTGTCTGGCTTTTGCGTAATAAACAATCTCTTAATCAAGAAAAGTTAAACCAGTTTAGTTTAATCTTTGATGGCCTCAGCCAGGAGGAGTTGGGGGTGCTTTTTCTGGAGGGGGTGGATAAAGAAGAGAGCTTTGATGTTTTGAGCCTGGAAATCTTTTCTAAAATTGTCGAACAAAAAGATCCTGCCCGGATCACCGCCGGTTTCCTGGCTAAATTGCAGGAGGACAAAAAGAGCAGCCTTAATCCCAAGGTAGCCAAGCGGGTCAGGAATTTAATCAGTGGGATGCAGAATGACCGTTTATCGGCCGTGTATCGCAATACGCTGGAGGCATTGGTTAAAAGTATTTCTTCCTTCGGCGCTTTGACCTTTGATCAGAAAGAACTTAAAGAAAACTATCTGTATATTGTATTAAATATCCTGGCACTTGATGAAGATCAGGATAGCCTGCACTTAGCGGCCGGAGTCCTGGAGAAAGAATTCCCTAATATTCTGGAGGAAAATAATCTGGAATTACTTAAGGATATCGGCAGCCTGTTGGCGAAAACCAAGAAAGAAGGCAAGGCCGTCTGCATTGAACTTGAGAAAAAATTTTCTACTTTAATGGAAAATTTTATCTTAAGCCAACCTTTAAATCCCCAACAGGAGTTTTTTTTAGATCTCGTCTCCTTTGCCAGCCAGGATATACATTCCTATCTGAATAAAATATTCGCTGCTGAGCGGATAAATAAACATGGCTTAAACTTATTTTTTAGATTTTTTCCCGGCAATTTGGATATTTTTTATTTACGGGTTAAAGAAAAGGTTAAGGATATCGACTTCATCTGCAGCTTGATCGAAGCACTAAGCCAATTAAGTTCACCGATGGCCTTGGGTATCTTGGACCATATTTATTCATCGGCCAATGAATTGATTAAGGTTGAAATTCTGAATAATATGCGTAAAACAAAAAAAATGGATGTCCAGTTTTTATTGCGTCAACTGGATACCCCTTCCCCGTCCCTGCGCAAGAACATTTTAGCGGTGTTGATTCTAAACGGGCAAGTTGAGCAGGCAGCTTTGGAATTATTGCTTAAAAAGCCTAATTTTATCGGCCGGGATAACGAGCAATTGATGGAAAATATGCAAATTGTTTTTGATTTAGGTTTGATTGAATCTGCGGGTTTAATCCGCGACTTAAGCCGCTGGAGGTTTTTCTGGAATTCCAGATTACGCGCCAAGGCCAGGCAAATTTTAAAGGATTGGAATGTTAACTAATATCGAAGAAGCTTTTAAAAGCCTGCTGAGCTGTCTGCAATCCCTAAAGATGTACGGGGAGAATCACCCGATGTTTCAGAAATCGCTGGAGCGGGCGTTTTTGGCCTTTTCCGATGCCCTGAGTATGCGCCAAGAGATCGTCATCGGCATTATCGGCAATGAGTTGGCCTTTGAAAAGGAGATTCTTTTTGACTTGGCGCAATTTTTAAGCTCCGCGGTTGCTTACCTTAAAGAAAGGAATATTGAAAGGATTGCTTTTTACAGCGGGCTGAATAAAGATGAGTTGCGTAAATTTGTCTGTTTTATCGCCGGTCCTAAGGATAATTTTAAAGGTGACCTGCAGGCTGCCCTCAGCGTGGCCGGGATTGAGCATATTGCGATCGGTAAACTAAAGGTCGATTTGTCCAAAGATCGAAATAATTTGTTTGGGGTACACTCTGAACTTTACGATTCTTCGGCCGATGTCGTGGGTGCTGCTTTAAGCGGAGTGCTTAATTCCGAAAAAGTCGATCACTTGGCGCTTAAAATTTCTTTAAATAATATCATGGAGAATTTAAGCGCGCAGCGCCAGGAGCTTTTGAAATTAGCTAGTCTCAAGCGCTACGATATCGAGACCTATACGCATATGCTCAATGTTTCTATCTTCTCGATGTATTTTTCTGCGCGTTTAGGTTTTGAAAAAACTGATATTCTCAACATCGGTATTGCGGCGATGTATCATGATATCGGCAAAATGTTTATTTCGCGTAAACTCTTGCATAAGCCCGGCCAGTTGACGGATCAGGAATTTGGGCGCATGAAAAGCCATACGGTGCTGGGGGCCCAGATTATGCTCAGATATGTCGATACTTTGGGAATTCTGCCGGTGGTGGTATCTTTTGAGCATCATCTCAAGCACGATAGCTCAGGTTATCCGCACCCGCCGTTTTTAAGAAAACAGCATATTGCTTCGGAGATCGTTTCGATTTGTGACGTTTATGACGCCCTCTCGCAAAGGCGGGGCTATAAGCAGGATTATTCTCCGGATATCGTTTATAATATTATGAATAAAGATAAGGGGAGTTATTTTGATGCGGCATTGCTGGATAAGTTCTTCGGTTTTATGGGGCTTTGGCCGGTAGGGGCGGTGGTGGCTTTAAATGACGGCAGTATTGCTTTAGTTAAGGAGCAAAATGAGTCGGATGTGCGCCGGCCCGAGATCGAGGTGGTTTCTCCCCCGGAGAAAAAACGCACCCTGGATTTACTGCAAGAGCCAGGTTTAAGTATTGAGCGTTACCTTAATCCCTGGAAGGAGGGTAAAGAATTTTTGCAGTTAGGCGAGAGTGGTTAAAAATTATTTGACTTTAGCGTAAACTATGTTATAGTTATATAAACAAAGGCGTTTAGGAGCCGAATAGTCGGCACTAAACGCCTTATTTTGTGTAAACTATGGCCAAATACATATTTATAACCGGGGGTGTAATTTCAAGCTTAGGCAAGGGGATTGCTTCGGCTTCGATCGCCAAGATCCTTGAGTCAAGGAGCCTGAAGGTAACCTTGATGAAGCTGGATCCTTACATTAATGTCGATCCGGGGACAATGAATCCTTACCAGCACGGAGAGGTTTATGTTACCGAAGACGGGGCGGAAACCGACCTGGACCTTGGCCACTATGAGAGGTTCACCAAAGCTTCGATGACGAAGTTTAATAACGCGACGACGGGTCAGGTTTATAATACGGTGATCTCGCGGGAACGCCGGGGGGATTATTTAGGTAAGACGATCCAGGTGATTCCGCATATTACCGGGGAGATTAAAGACCGGATAAAAAAAGTAGCCCAGGTCAGCCAGGCGGATATCGTCTTGATCGAAATCGGCGGAACTGTAGGCGATATCGAAAGCCTTCCTTTCTTGGAGGCGGCCCGGCAATTTAAGCTGGATGCCGCAGAGAAGAATGTGCTCTATATTCATCTGACCCTGGTTCCTTATATCAAGGTTGCCGATGAGATTAAAACTAAGCCTACTCAGCATAGCGTGCAGACCTTGCGCGAGATCGGTATCCAGCCGGATATTCTGATCTGCCGGACGGAAAAAACGCTTTCCGATGAAGTTAAAGAGAAAATTTCCTTATTTTGCAATGTCCGGAAAGAGGCGGTGATTGAGTCTCCGGATGTAGCATCCATATACCAAATCCCTTTGGTTTTTAAAGGGCAGATATTGGATGAAATAATCTTGAGCCATTTCGGTTTGATTTCCAAGCCTTCGGATTTGAAAGACTGGGAAAGAAATGTGGTCGAGCGTTTGTTCGCGCCTAAAAAGACGGTGCAGGTGGCGGTAGTCGGTAAGTATATCGGCCTGCAGGATGCCTATAAGTCCATTTATGAAGCGCTTACGCACGCGGCCATCAGTAACCAGGTAAAGGTGGAGGTTAAGAAGATCGATTCTGAAGAGATCGAAAAGTATGGACCCGAAAAACTGCTTAAAGATCTGGATGCGGTTTTGGTTCCCGGAGGATTCGGCGGCCGCGGCATCGAGGGCAAGATTCAGGCTATCGGATTTGCACGGAAGAATAAAATTCCTTTTTTGGGGCTTTGTTTGGGGATGCAGTGCGCGGTAGTAGATTTTGCGCGCCATCTCTGCGGTTTAAAAGACGCTAATTCCACGGAGTTTAAACCCAAGACCAAATATCCGGTGATCAGTCTTTTATCCGAGCAGAAAAATGTCAAGGATCTTGGCGGTACGATGCGGCTGGGGGCGTATCCCTGTAAAATCAAACCTAATACTTTGGCCGCGCGGGTTTATCAAACGCATCAAATTTCCGAGCGCCACCGCCATCGCTATGAATTTAATAATGACTTTCGCAAAAGACTAGAGTCCAAAGGGATGATTTTTTCCGGCATTTATCAGAAAAAGAACCTGGTAGAAATCGTGGAATTAAAGGGCCATCCATATTTTATCGCGGCCCAGTTCCATCCGGAGTTTAAATCCAAGCCGGATGCCGCCCATCCTTTGTTCGATCATTTTATCCGCGCTGCAGCAGAGAAAAAATAACGATGAAAGCAATCCTGGTTTTAGAGAACGGCCGGATTTTTAACGGCCAATCATTTGGAGCAAGCGGTGAATCCCTGGGGGAGGTTGTTTTTAATACCAGTATGGCCGGGTATCAGGAGATTATTACTGATCCTTCTTATAAAGGCCAGATTGTTACGATGACCTATCCTTTAATCGGTAATTACGGGGTAAACCGGCAGGACACTGAAAGCCGCGGCCCCTGTTTAGAAGGTTTGGTGGTTAAGGAATACAGTAAAATCGCCAGTAATTGGAGAAAGACGCAGGAGTTGGGGGAATACTTGAAAGAGAATAAGGTTATTGGGATTGAGGGGGTGGATACCCGGGCTTTGACTTTATGTATCAGGGAGCAGGGCGCAATGAAGGCGGTGTTGTCCACGTTGGACTTTGATGAAAAAAGCTTGTTGAATAAAGTCCGTTTAAGCCGGGGGCTGGTAGGAGTTGATCTGGTCAAAGAAGTCACCATTCCTAAAAAATACGTTTATACGCAAATCAAAAACCCTAAATTCAAAGTTGCCGTTTTAGATTGCGGGGTCAAATACAATATTTTAAGGGAATTATTGCGCCATCGATGCCGGGTGCTGGTTTTGCCGGCGCAATCCAGCGCGAAAGAGATTTTAAGCCATCACCCGGACGGGGTCTTACTTTCTAACGGTCCGGGAGACCCGGCGGCAGTAGGCTATGTGGTTAAAACGGTAGCTGATTTAATCGGCCGGGTGCCGATTTTCGGTATTTGCCTGGGGCATCAGATGCTGGGGCTGGCTTTAGGGGGAAAAACTTATAAACTCAAATTCGGCCATCATGGGGCAAATCATCCGGTTAAAGATTTAAGAACCGGCAAAGTTTATATTACCAGCCAAAATCACGGATTTTGCGTGGATATCGATTCTTTATCCAAAAAAGATATTCGGCTGACCCATGTGAATCTGAACGATGGAACGCTGGAGGGGTTGTGCCATAAAAAGTTGCCGGTATTTTCCGTGCAGTTCCATCCGGAGTCTGCTCCCGGGCCGCATGACGCCGAGTATTTGTTTGCGGAATTCGCCCGTTTAATGCAAAAGAACAAAAGTAAATAAAAATGCCCAAGAGAACAGATATTAAAACAATATTAATCATCGGGAGCGGGCCGATTGTGATCGGCCAGGCCTGCGAGTTTGATTATTCCGGGACCCAGGCCTGCAAAGTCCTGAAACAGGAGGGTTACCGGATTGTTTTAGTCAACTCTAATCCGGCAACGATTATGACCGATCCGGAGGTAGCCGATCAGACTTATATTGAACCGATTACCGTAGAAATGGTTGAAAAGATTATCGCCCGTGAACGGCCGGATGCGCTGCTGCCGACTTTAGGCGGACAGACGGCGTTAAATACGACTTTAGGGTTGGCGCAGAAAGGAATTTTAAAGAAATATAAGGTTGAAACGATCGGAGCTGATATCGCGGCGATTAAGAAAGGCGAGGACCGTCAATTATTTAAAGCGGCGATGAAAAAGATCGGGTTGGATTTACCTAAAAGCGGCCGGGCTTATAATTTGGATGAGGCGATTGCGGTTTCAAAACAGGTTGGTTTTCCGTTGATTATCCGGCCCAGTTTTACCTTAGGGGGTACGGGCGGCTCGATCGCTTATAATTTTGAAGAATTTAAAGTTTTAGCTAAGCGGGGCCTGGAATCCAGTATTATCAGTGAAATCCTGGTTGAAGAATCGGTTATCGGCTGGGAAGAACTTGAACTTGAAGTGGTAAGAGACGCGAAAGGAAACAAAATTACGGTATGTTTTATTGAAAACATAGACGCCATGGGAGTGCACACGGGAGACAGCGCCTGCGTGGCGCCCATGATCACAGTGCCGAAAGAAGTTCAGAAAAAACTTGAAGACATGTCATACAGTATTGTTGACGCCATCGGCGTAATAGGCGGATGCAATGTGCAGTTTGCAAGAAATCCCGTTGACGGCAGAATAGTGGTAATCGAAATTAACCCGAGAACCTCGCGTTCTTCGGCGCTCGCATCAAAGG
>JAGVOR010000058.1 GCA_020052635.1 Candidatus Omnitrophota bacterium | reverse complement strand
GTATTTTTAAGGTTACCCCGCCGGCCCCGTAACCGACGACCATCCGCGCGGCTTTACTGCCGGGTTTATACTCGGTGATTTTTACGCTGAGCAGGTAGTTTTCAGGCCCAGCATTATATTCCTGGCGTTTTTCGATAAGATTAGCGCTATATCCCTGTTTAGCGTAGCGGCCAAAGACCCGGACTAAATCCGGCCCCATCCAGTTTCCCAGGCTGGTTTGTGATTTAGCCTGGCGGGCTGCCATATCCGCGCCTACCCCGTTATCGAAAAGAATATTGATCGTCGAGTCTGCGGCCAACAGCAGCGAGGCTGAACTTAAAACCGTCACTACGGTTAATGCTATAATGATTAAGATTTTTTTCATTTCTCCTCCTTAAGGTTAGTTAAGATCTTTTAGAATTAAAGCGGCATTCACTCCGCCGAATCCGCAATTATTAAGAATGAGCGCGGGTTTTTTAAGTTTGGCAGGCAAAGGGCTCACCCAGCCAACCGCTTGAGGGTCGATTTCTTTTAAGCCCACCGTGCCGGGGATAGTTTTTTCCTGCAGGGCTTTGAGTGCCAGGATGCTTTCAATTAAACCGGCTGCCCCCAGGGTATGGCCGGTTGCGCCTTTGATGGAATATACCGGTAGGGGCTTGTTTTTGAATATTTTTTTATAAGCGCATAATTCCATGGCATCGTTATAGAGGGTGCCGGTTCCGTGGCTGGAGATCCCTCCGATTGAACCCGGCGTCATTTTTGCTTTAGCCAAAGCGCGGTTGATTGCCTGGATCAAACCCTGGCCACTGCGGGAGGGGCCGGTCATGTGATTGGCGTCGCAGCTTAATCCCCAGCCGGCAATTTGGGCTAGCGGCTTTCTTTTTTCCTGCTTGGCCCTGGCCGGGCTCATCAGCAGTATAAATCCTGCCGCTTCACCCAGGGAAAGGCCCGTGCGGTTTTGGTCAAAAGGCCTGGCCGGGTTTTTATCCAGCGCCATTAAAGCGGAAAATCCGCTGAAGACAAATTCTGATACCGTATCTACCGCCGCGACCAGGCAGCAATCGGTTTGCCCGCTGGCGATGAGCCAAGCGGCTTGCGCCAGGGCGCTTGAGGATGAAGCGCAAGCGCATGAAACCAGCATCGCCTGTTGGAGGCCGGTGACTTTCCGGATTTTTTTTAAAAACAGGTTTAAGCTGCTGGCCTGAGGTTTGTGTGTTTTATGCAGCACTGCTTCCTCCAGCAGGTCAATTTCCCCGACGGTAGTGGCAAGTATCAGCCGGGCATCTTTAGGGATAATCTTTAAATTATCCACCAGCAGGTTTTTGAGCAGCTGCATCGCCAGGGATTCAGGGCTTTGGGTCTTAAGGCCGGGTACTAAAGCGGCGTTATGGGTTAAAAAGGATTGCGTGGGGAAACGATTGAGTTTTTCAATCCGGGTTGAGCCGCGGATAATCCCCTCCCAAAGCGGATTAATCCCCCGGCCATAGGCGCTGACCAGGTCAAAATCAGTAATCAGGGTTTTTATTTCAGGCATTTAAATTTACCGTCTTTCCATTGCTGGCGCAGTTTTTCCAGAAGTTCCGGCGTAACCGCGTAAGGTTGATTAGTATTAGCGTCAATAAACATCTGCACGGTATAGCCGCGCGAGGCAATTGAACCATCCTGTTTGATTACGCGATACTCAATGCACAGCTTAGCCCCCTCGCTCCAAACATAGGCCGCCTGCACCGTGAATTCCTCATCCAGTATCAGCGGCTGGAAGTAATCGATGTGGAATTTAACGATCGGCGCGCGCAGGTTGCTGAGGTAATAATCCTGGAAGGATAATCCGCATCTTCTACCCAGTTCCGTCTGGGCCTGTTCAAAGTAAATCGCGTATTGGCCGTACCAGACAATCCCCATAATATCCACTTCATTAAAGCTTACCCTTCTTTTGATTTCAAAGGTGATCGGTTCCGGTGAACCGGGGATTTTCTCAAAATACTCTTGGCTTCTTTGGCGCATGCCAGGCTCCTTAATTTAGTCCACGATATTCACTCTTAACTGCAGTTGGGCGATTTTTGTATCGTTAGCGGCTACTTTAACCGTGAGGGTTGATTCGGTTTCACTGACCGGATGCTCCTCTAAATTAAAGAGCAGTTCTTGATTGAAAGTTACCGGCGCGAAAAATTTCGCCAGGATAATTTCAGTTAAACGGACAGTCTTGCGTTTGCGTTCTTCCAGTACCAAAAGCGCCGCCTGGATTTTACAGACCCCGGGCAAAATCGGCTTGTTCGGGAAATGGCCCTTAAAACCGATAAATTTCTTCGGAAAGCTGAAAATCGCGGCGGTTTTAAAATCGCTTAATTTTTCAATGGAGCGCAGGCTGGATTTAATTTCTGTTTTAAGTTTACTCATCTTAGGCGGACCTCTTTTAAGCGGATGACTAAATTATAGCCAAACCGGTGGTGGCTTAAAATCAAAGCTGACGGGTAAAGTTTCCCCTCTTGGTTTAGATAATTATAATAATAAACGCTCCAGAGGTTACGTCTTCCTTCGTAATAATGTTTCTCGGTTAACCAGCGCTGTTGCCCGGCAAAAACATATTTTAGCGTTTGGCGCCCTGTTTTTTGCGTAAAAATGATCCGGTATTTTTCTTTTTTTACTTTGGCGGCGGCATCCGGGGCCATATCGAAGTAAATCCGGCGGATATCCTCGCCTACCGCTTTAGGTAAATCCCCCCGTTCCAGCAGTTCTTTCAGGACAAAGACCGCGTCTACTTTTTGCCGGTTGCCCTCTAGTTCGAAGAGTTTAATCCCTACCGGATTCATACAGGAAACCTTAAAGGTCCCCTGCTCTAAATCAAGCTGGGTATAACCCAGGGCCGCAAAGCTATGCCACTTAAATTCGAAAACAATACTGTTAATGATTTCCAGTTTTTGCGCTAATGCGGCCTTAAAATCCTCAAGCATCAGGGCCGGGTTAACTTCTGCCAGCGGCACGTAATCAATATCCTTAAAGGGGATCGAACGGCACCCGGCGGCAGCAGCCAGGCAGAATAGTAAAACCAGGGTTTTAAATAGGCGGCGCATTTTTATTGTTCCATACCCGGTAAAGCACCGGGATAACCAGGAGGCTGGAAAGATAACCGAAAAGTACCCCGCTGGTCATCACTACCCCTACCGAAAATAAAACCGGATGCCTGGCAAATAGTAATACCCCGGCTCCGATCAAAGTGGTTAAAGCAGCCAGGGTGACCGCCGTAATCGTTCCAGTCTCGTATTTATATTTACAATAATATACCATAAATATACCGTAATCGCTGACTAATCCTATAACAACCATCGCGGCGATGATGCTGGGAATATTTAAGGATAGGCCGGCCAACCTGGTAATCCCGCCGGTCAAAGCCAATGCCGTAATCACCGGGACGCTCGCCAGAGCCATTAAGCGTAAACTTTTCAACAGCAGTCCGGTAAGCCCAGCGGTAGCCAGAATAGCCAAGGTGATTAAGAATAGAAATTCGCCGGTAAGGGCTTGGGCAATTTGCCGGGAAAAACTCTTGCGGGAAACCAGAAAAGAGCCGGGAAAATTTTCTTTAATTAGCCTAAGTTTTTCGATGAATTGTTCATCGTCGGGGAAATAGGAAAGCACCTGGTAGTGCGCGCCATTTTTAAGCAGGAATTGTTCTTTTAGCTGGGTGAAAAAAGCCAGGCCTGAAGGCTCAATTTCTACCGGGGCGGGGTTTTCCAGGATGCGGTAAAACGGCGCAAAAGCATCGTCGGAAAAATTATAAAGCGGCCCGGAAACGGAAATCAACTCTTTCAACCTGTTCACTTGAGGTGGCTGCCAGAATTTTACCCAGGCGGCTAAATTCTTGCGCCGATCGGCTTCGGCCGGCCAGAGGTAAGCAAGGCTGGTAAAATTTTCCTGGCCGATAGCGGCGGCTGCTTGCCGGGATAGCCGGTCGTTAATTTCATAAGCGCTTTGCAAGTTGGGCGCTTGTACGACAAGTACCGCCGGCAGCTTGTGGTTTCCCCAATTTTTGCGGAACTCCTCTTCGCTTTTTAAGACCTGCGGGGTTACGGCATCAAACTGGGTAATGTCGCTATTAAACCTCAAACCGCAGGATAGAATCAGCGCAATCACCATCAAAACCAGCCAGCCGCCAATCAAAGAATAATCGGCAGTTTTTGAATGCGGGATTGGCGGCGGATCTTTTTGAGTGGGTTTAGCCAAAGCGGGTTCCTGCTTGATAAAGTGGGGCAGGATAAATAGGGCAAAAAGCAAACAAAGCATAATCGTAAAGTTTGAAAAGAACGCCAGTTGATGGTATCCGGCTACGGAAGAGAAGAAAAAAACAATAAAAACGCTGACGGTGGTTAGGGCCCCGAAGATCATCGGCTGGCGGATTTTGTCAAGGGTCGCCAGCTGGTTGCCGGCTTTGCGCACCGCGATATAGACATAGATGCCGTAATCCAGGGTAATTCCGGCAATCACCGTGCTTAGCCCGATGACAAAATAAGACAGGCTGCCAAATATAAAAAAAGTAACCAAGGTCGTAATTAATACCGCGCCCAGGGGCATGGCAAAGATAATTAATGCCCGCCAGTCATTAAACAGAAATAAAAACAAAAAAATAAACCCCAGGGCGGCAATGCCGGCCGTCAAACGGATATCTTTTTTGATCGTATCTTCATTGGCCACCGTATGCATATGGCCGGCGATAATGTCGGCGTTAATATAACCGGCAACATCGCGCAGTTTGCTTTGAAGGTAATCTATGATTTTGCGGCTGCCAAAGCCCTCGGTTAAAAGCACCGAGGTTTTGACGATGATCATCGCCGAACGGCCGTCGGGGCTTAAAAAATGCCCGCGATTGACCGTGACGTCGTAACCGGAAGCTCGGGAGAGTTTTTCGATATTGCTTAAAAGCGGTGCGCTTAAATTAAACGGATCGGCGCGTAAGAACGGCATTAAAAACGAACTTTGCGGGGTAAGGCTCTGGCGGTAGATAAAAGCCAGGCGCTCGGTTAGGCCTTCAGGGGTAAGCTGGTTTTTAAGATCCTCTAAGGATGCGGGTGGCGTAAGCTGCCCAAGATACTGTAAAAAAAAAATCATTTCGGGCAGAAAATTCCCGCTATTAATCCCGCTGGTTACCTGCTTAACTAAAGGGGAACTGATCGAAGCGGCTAACCGGTCAGCCGCCAGGATTAAGTCGTCGGTGGTGTAAGCCGGGTCATTGAGCCTTAAAGAAATTACCAGTTTATCCGAAAAGTTAGATTCACGCAGGAAGCGCATAGCTTGCTGGACCGCTTCATCCATCGGCAGCATGCTTTCGATATTGTTATTATAGCGGACAAATTTTAAGCCCAACAGGGAAACCAGGATTAGGGCGCCTAGAATACCGGCAACCATTCGCTTGTGATTGCGCAGGAAGCTATCGATTTTAAGTAAATAACGCATCTTGATTTAAGCTTTTACCTCCCAGGCGGAGGTGGGGATTTCCCGGTTGAGTTCGGGGTTAATAAATTCAAGCAAGGTAGAGTCCCCTGTTTTTTCCAGAATATTGATCTGTTTAATATAATGCTCGTCGGGAGAAAAAAGCACGTTGACCTGCTGGATAAAATTGGCGGAAACAGCCTTTTCCTTAGGGATAAATTCAAGCTCAATAGGCTGTTGGCTGATCAATTTAATATCGTAATCGGCTTCCATTGATTTGTAGGAACCGGAAAACCAATTTTGCATCTGCTGGACGGCCACCTGGAAAGAAGGATTGCGGTTGAGCGAGAGAGATTGAACCCGGCCGGAGTCCTGGTCCCATTGGCTGATGTCGGTACCGCTGATGACCAAAGCGTAACGCAAGGGGCTGGAAACTTTCCAGGCCAGCATGGCGGGCTTTTGAATATAAATATTTCCTTTCAGAATGACCTTTTGTTTAAACATCGCCAGGTTTTTTTCCTGGATAAATGCGGTTGAGATGGAGTCGACTTTGGACATTTTTTCCTGCAAACCGGTCAAGACCTCTTCTAATTCTTTAGGCGTCCCCTCTGCGTAAGCATGCGCCAGCGTGAAGCAAAACAATAATATCCAGGCGGTTATTTTTTTATTCATGTTTTCCTGTCCTCCCAGACTTTAACCTCACCTTGAGCTAAGAGCTCCTGGTTTTTAAAGATCTTACCTTTAAATACCCCGAAATCGCCGAAGCGGGCGTATTTTAAAACCGAGATAGTCAAGGTGTCTCCGATATGAGCGCTGCCGAGTATCTCCAGGTTTTTAGCCCCTAAAAGAAAACCCTCGATTGCCTGGCCGGTGATCCCGGATTGCTTAAACCCGGCTTGAGCGGCGATACTTTGGGCGATTAATTCCAGATAAGCGGTTTCATCCAGGGTTCCGTCATCCCGCACAAACAGCATATCATTGGAGATGGTGACGTTGATATTAGCCGTGCGTTCGCCGATACTGACTAAGGTATCGATGATTTGCATCGGCGCCTGCTGGGGGATGAGCTTATGCACGGGGGCCGGCAAATGAACGATTTCACTTTGCCGTTCGGTATTATTCCAGCATAAAGGGTCAGAGGCCAAATAGTCTCCGGTCATTTGGTAAGCCGCTCCCCGGCAACCGTAGCAATTGTCAATTTTTTCGCATTGCCGGCAGGGCCCTTTGATATGCAGGCGGTAATTTCTTAACTCCTGGAAAACCTCGCTTTCTTTGATAATATCCGCCAATTTACGTTCACGGATATTGCCCACCGGGATATTAATCCCTACGCAGGGCAAAACATAGCCTTGTGAATTAAGCAGGCAGGAAAACTGATGGCGCAGGCATTTGATGCCGACCAGCGGCGGCTGGGGATCCCAGTGGATGCCGTATTTGTTCCGGTCAATTTCGGCGATCTTAAAAAAGGTTTCTTTTAATTTATGCAAATCTACATGCAGCCATTCGTTGTCTTTGCCCTTACCTTGAGGAGTGATAATTTCAAAATACGGCTCGATATTTTCCTGGCGCAGCCATTCCCACATCGGAATAATTTCTTCGAAATTCTGCTGGCAGATGATCGAACTGACCCCCAGGCGGTGTTTAGCGGCGAAGCCGGCGTGTTTGAGGTTATGGAAGGCGTCCTGGATAACCTTATAGGCCCCCTTTTTACCGGCGAGGGCATCCTGGACATCTTCTTTGCGGCTGTTTATTTTTAAGACCACCAGGATTTCAAGCTCCGCCAGCTGCCGGGCGGCCTCGGGGGTAATCCCGAAACCGTTAGTGAACATTTCGATATCCAGGTTTTCTTCCCGGATAAATTTAAGCATTTTAAAGATGTGCGGATAAAGCATCGGCTCACCGCCTAAGACAATGATTTTTTTTACCCCTAAATCTTTAGCCTGCAGTATCGCATCGCGTAATTCTTCGAAACTTAATTCATTTTCGAAAGTGGCCTTGTCCGGGACATAGCAATACTGGCAATGGAAATTACAGCGCAGGGAAAATTCAACCTCCATCGAAAGCAGGCGGTGGTTTTTTACCGCGTCTTTTATTTCCTGTTCGCTGAATTCAAAATTAGGTAAAATTTTATGGCAATTAGGCATTTTTATCTTTGGTCAATAAAGCGCACCGGTTTACGGGAGCCGGCGGTGTATACCCGTTCCTTTATCAGCTGTTCATCGCAAATAAATACTTTCGGGGTTACCCTTAAGTAAGCCTGCAGTTTCTGCTGGATCAGTGCTTGCGTGCAAGCGGGATCATCTACGCAAGTATAAATTTCGATATTATCGGAAAGGGTTCCGGCGCTTGAGGCCTGGATATAATATTCATTGATCCCCTTAATCGTTTCTAAACAGGAATAAATCGCCTGGGGGTAGAAGGTTGTCCCCTGCACTTTCATCATTTGTTTCTTTCTGCCCAGGATCGAGCCTAGGCGCATAGATTTTCTGCCGCAGGGGCAAGGCTGCTCGATTAAAAAGCTGATATCCCCGGTCTTAAAACGCACTAAAGGCATTGCCTGGATTTGCAAGGGGGTTACCACTAATTCTCCGATTTTTCCTGCCGGAAGAACCCGGTTTTGATCGTCGACGATTTCGGCAATCGCCAGTTCCGGATGCAGGTGTCCGCCGGATTGGGCCGTGCATTCGCAGAAGGTAGAAACGATTTCGCTGGAGGAATAAGTAGAATAGGCTTTGGCCTTCCAGATTTTTTCCAGGTCCTCTCCCACTTTAAGGAATTTTAAATTTTTATCGCGCAGGGGCTCACCGATACAGATAATTTTCCTGACCCCGCTTTTTGCGGCCGGATACCCCTGCTGATTAAGAAAAAGCCCGAGTTTCCTGATAAAGCTGGGCACGCCGATGATAGCGGTAGGCTTAAGGCGCTTGATCAGCCCTAAATGGCTTTCTAAGCTGTTTAAACCGTTGCGGATTGCCGCGGCGCCGATTGCGCGGATACCCAGATAATAAGCTAGACCGGCCACAAAACAACGGTCCATGGTGCAGGTGAGCAATACCCGGTCTTGGGCAGTAAGCCCGCAAGCGGCAAATGATTGCTTTTCGTTATATGCCAAGCGGTTTAAGTCCCAGGCGTTATATGAAATTTTTGTCGGTTGGCCGCAGGTGCCGCTGGAAAGAACAATGTCCTCTATTTTTTCGGCAGGCACTGCCAGGAGGGCGTCATTGTATTTTTCAATATCCGCTTTGCCGGTTAAAGGAATAGCGGCCAAATTATCCAGGTTAATCTTTTTAAGATCAACATTTTTTTCTTTAAATAATTTACGGTAAAAAGGAGAATTTTTGCGGCAATAGTTTAAGTGTGCTTTAAGCAGAAGGTTCTGCGCTGCTTTGATCTTTTTTAATGAGGCAAACTCTAAATTTTTATAGGAAGACAGGTTCTTCATTTTGCTTGTTCCATCAGTAAAACTTCTTTGGCAATCATATCGCGCACATAATTCTTAAGTTTATAAGGGCTAAAATCCCGGTATTTTTCCCGGGTTAAAGCCGGTAAACGGTGAATTTTAATTAAAGCGGGGCGTAAAATCCCCGAACCGATTGGCGGTACGTTTTCATTACCGGTGATACAAACCGGAACAATCGGGACACCGGTCTCAAGGGCGGTGCGAAAAACGGCGCTGTGAAATTGGCCGACGGCTTTATCGCGCGAGCGCGTCCCTTCCGGGAAGGCGGCGAGAGAAACGCCGGCTTTGATTAACCAGGCGGTTTTAGCCGCAAACTGTGCATAGGGCATTTCCCGCACGCTTAAATATCCCGCAATTTTGGCAATTATCCCCAG
>JAGVOR010000028.1 GCA_020052635.1 Candidatus Omnitrophota bacterium | reverse complement strand
TACTAATCAGATTCAGGAGAACCTGCTGCAATTGTACGCGATCGCCGCGGACTAGCGGAAGGCCATTCTCCAACTCAAGTTTTATCAAAATGTTTCTTACGGTAGCATCCGTAGCGATAAGCACAACCGTATCGTTAATCAGGGTATTTATATCCAACGGCTTAATTTCAGAGCTGCTCTTTTTTAACAATGCACGTAAGCGCTGGATAACTGCAGCCGCCCGCTGATCATCGTTAACGATATACTGAAGAATTTCCTGTAATTTAGGATCCCTGTCAGCAAGTATGCGCTGGGCTGCCTGAGCGTAGGAAAGGATAGCCGTAAGCGGCTGGCTAATCTCATGCGCCAAAGAAGAGACAAATTCCGCAAGCTTCCCTACCCTGGTAACATGCAAAAGCTCTTCACGCTGCTCATCGATCTCCAGCTCCCTGGCCCGCATTAAAGTAACATCTGTTTGAATGCCTACGTAGTGAGTAACGGCGCCGCGGGTATCACGCACCGGGGCAATGCGCAATAAATTCCAATATTTATTGCCGTTCTTTTGAAAGCTCAACATCTCTCCATGAAAAGACTCACCTCGGTGTATCACGTTTTTAATTTCATTAATGATCCGCTGGTCAGCATCGACCCCATAAAGTGAGAAATAATTTTGTCCGAGGATTTCCCGCCTACAATAACCGGTCATTTTCTGGAATGACTGGTTGACATAAATAACAGGAAAATCCGGCTTTTGGGCATCGATAATAAAAATGCCTTCGGCAGTGGATTCCATCGCTTTAGTACGGATGTAAACCTGCTCTTCTGACTTTGCCTGCTTGGCTATCCCATTCTTTAATTGCCCATTTTTAACCTTGAGCTCAACCGCTTGCTTGCGAACTAACCCCTCAAGGCGCACGCGCTCGCCGTTTCGGTCTCTATTTTTCAGTATTGATTTTTTATTTTTCTTTTCCATTTATAATTATTGATTATCCCTTTTGCCTAATTAAAGACGCTCTTTAACCACAACCTTTTAACTATATTTTACAACTCAAAAAATAATTTTCAATAAATTTAATCTGGTTCCGTAAAAAAAATAAACGGGCATTATCCCATTCTAGTCCGGAAAATGTCTGTTTATTTTACTTTTTCCTGCAAGAGAATTTAACTATCGAACAGCACGCCTTACAGAATCTACCGCATCATGTCCGGCTGCTCGAAGATCCTACCCTACTGTCCCATTCTTTTCCCATAACTCATAGGCCTTTTTCTTAATGCATTCTTCTGTATCTTTATGGTAACAATGATGTTCACCTATAACAATCTCCCCTTTCTTAATTATTATATTCTTACATCTGCAAAGCGACTTGTCACTCAACTTCGCGTAGTCTTTTTGTGGCTTCTTTAAGCACCTTACGCGCTTGGTCTCTTGTGCTGACCCAATTATCCTGAGTTGCGGCATTCAATCTTCCCAGCTGCTCAGAAAGCCCCTGCTTTGTTTGCTCAAGCTTGCTGATATTAGCCCTGGATTTTTCGGTCTGATTTTGGCCTTGTTGTTGCTTTAGATAATTATCTACCAGCTCGATTTTCTTTTGCAATAGTTTTATAAACCTATCCTTATTCTCATAGGGATAGTTTTTTAGAGTTTCAAACATAAGCTCCCGCGGGTCGCTTTGGTTGCCTGCCTTATTGTCATTTATTGTGCACTTGGAAGAATCCGCAAGGTTATAATAATCCTGCGGTTCGCAAAGTTCTATGGCATACGCCTGGGATAGAAATTGTGACGCTAAAAATAACCCTGCGCTTATTACAATAAGTCTTTTCATATATCACCTCCGCCATTTTGTTTAAGTACCGCTTCGATTTCGGTAATCACATCCAATGGATTAAAGGGTTTTTTAAGGTAGCGCTTGATACCGCACATATCCATCAGCATTTTATATCCGTCTCTGAAAAATTCGGTCATGGCAATAATCGGAATCTGCTGTAGCTCAGGAGAGCTCTTCAACTCATGAGCAAGCTGAAATCCGCTCATCCCCGGCATTTTAAGGTCTAATAATATGGCACTGGGCTTTTCCCGGGCGGCAATCGCTAATACTGAATACGGATCATGCGCCGCAATCGTATGATAGCCGCTAAATGCCAAGGTTTTCCCCAGCTCTTCTAAAAATTCCTTGTTGTCATCGATAATCATAACTTTATGATTAAACATGTCTTTGCCCTTTCCATAACATTAATTTTGTTCTGAATTTTCTATCAAGTTTTATTATTATGATAGAAAAACTAAGTAAATTCTATTGTACCTAGGTATAATTGCATGATTTTAATGCATCCCATAGAATGACTGCCATGGAAAAGAAAATAAAAAATATTCGCATCATTATTAATCCCGCCGCCGGGTCCAAAGAATCTATTTTGCCGATTATCAATACCTCCATGAAAGAAGCTGGAATTAAGTGGGAGGCATCAATCACCCGCCAAGCGGGCGATGCAATTGGATTTGCCAAGGCAGCCGTCAAAGAAAAAATCGATGCCCTGGCGGTTTACGGCGGCGACGGCACGCTCAGAGAAGCAATCAGCGGCCTGATCGGATCAGGGCTTCCTTTGATCATTTTACCGGGTGGATCAGCCAATGTCCTGGCCACTGAGCTTGACATACCGGCCGACCTTAAAGAAGCCTGTACGCTCATCAGCCACAGTCCGCTTGAAACTAAAACCATTGATGTGGGGAATTTTAATCAACGTTATTTTATCGCTAGAATAAGTCTTGGTTTTGAAGCAGATGCCGTCAAAGGCACAAATCGCCAAAACAAAAATAAGATAGGCATCTTGGCTTACTTTTTTTCAGCGGTCGCGGCATTAAAGAAAATTAAAAAAACCGTTTACGCCCTAAGGATTGATGGACAAAAATACAAGGTTAGAGGCTTAGCCTGTTTCATTGCCAACACAGGCAATCTCGGGTTTAGCAGCATATCATTCGATAAACATATTGATGTCAGCGATGGGTTACTGGATGTTATTGTGGTGCGCAAAGCCAACCTCAGCCTGTTTAAGCTTATGGTTATTACTCTGCTCAAACGCCAACGCCCGGACAATTTGGAATTAGTAGGGCACTGGCAGGGTAAGGATATCAGCGTTTCTTCACGCCCCAAACAAACAATTCAATGCGATGGCGAATGGCTGGAAAGAATCCCCCTGCATATCAAGATCATTCCGAAAGCAATCAAAGTTTTAATTCCTAAAAAGACAGGCTCTGTTTAGGCTTAAGCAGTAGGCGAATTTAAAACCTTTGACACTACGCTAGGTGTAAAAAACCAACCAAAATCAGCTTCCGAAAGAAGGAGAAAAAAGCGAACATCCCTGTAAAACGAATACAACTAATAATATCACTAATAAATATAAATGTTTTTTCATAACCTCTCCTTTTTTAATGAATTGTAAATCCCCCCAAGCCACAATTCCATTGGCCTTTTGCATATAGTTTACAGATATTCAAAATGAAATCAATTATACCCAGGTATAACCGCATGATCTTGCTGATGTCGTATGGAACAATTTTATACAGCATCTTAATTGCCTAACTTTTGTAGTTTTATAACCTCTTGCCCTATGCCCAAGGCGATTGCCTCATAGTCATCTTTAGCCCCCAATTCTAGCCCTGCTATTTTAAGCTCATCAGGATTAAAAGCCTTTCCAAAGGTTATTTTAATCGGGCGCGGCCTGGGAAACGACCTGGTCCTCGACCAAGATTCATATGAACCTGTTATTAATACCGGAACCAAAGAAATATTCAGCTCTTTTGCCAATATCCCGACCCCTTTTTTGAATTCCTTAACCTTTCCGTCAATCGTCATCTGTCCCTCAGGAAAAATGCAGACCATTTTATTATTCTTTAAAACATAGGCAGATGCCTGCATCGCTTCTACAAAACGCACACTTGGGTCGATAGGAATAACCCGGATATATTTTATGATATTTCTAATGAAAGGCTGTTCGAAATAGGCTTTAAAACCGACGAAAAAGATCCCCTTACGTAAACTTGCCGGCATAGCAGCATCAACAATAAAGGCATCCAGATAACTGCTGTGATTAACGCAGAGGATGCACTTTATTTTCCGCGGAATATTTTCTGTCCCGGAAACCTTCAAACCCCAGATCACCCTAAACACCAGGTGTAAAAATTCAGCGAAAAGCAGCATTCCTAAAATTGTTATCCGGTTTGGCGCTAGATTTATCTTTTTTAATATATTTTCGGCAGGCTTTTGGTTTAAAATTTCATTCCACGAAGTTTGGCTCTTAACCTGTGGAGATAGCTCACTTTGAGCCCCTCCCCCCAGAACCAGTTTATCGATCTGGAGAATAAGATCACCAACAGTAAAAACCTTGGTAATTAATTCATCCGGTATCCTGATGTTAAGCGCCTGCTCTAACGCGATTATTAATTCTACGCGGCCCAGCGAATCGATACCCAAATCTAATTCCAGATGGTCGCTCGGGTAAATCTCTCTTTCGAATTGTACGTTTTTATTCAGAACTTCAATTATTTTCCTGCCGGCATCGCCAGAAAGCAGCTCAAGATCCTCATCTGTAGCGGAGCTTTCCCCCGCAGCACCCTTTAACTTTATACCCTGAAGCTCATCCAGATATCTATCCTTAACTTCATATCTTTTTATCTTGCCCAACCGTGTAC
>JAGVOR010000005.1 GCA_020052635.1 Candidatus Omnitrophota bacterium | reverse complement strand
TGTAAGCTTACCGGGAATGTGATCTATTCGGTCTCTACCGGCGGACTGCTGATGGCCCAGGAATGCGACGAAAAATAAGGTTGAAGAGCATAAAGTCAGTATGAAAAATATTTTTTCCAAAATTAAATTACCCGGCCCCAAAGAGAAGCAGAGTTTCGGCCTGGATATCGGCACGCAATCGATTAAATGCGTGAAATTAAAGTCTTTGGGCGGGGTAGTTGAGCTTTTGGATTTTGAGTTATATGAGAGCCAGCTTGATCCTACGGAAATTTTAAAAAAAATTAAGCATGACCAAGGTGTGGACTTAGTGAATATTTCTTTCTGCGGCGCCTCCAGCGTTATCCGCTATGTCAATTTCCTGCGGATGAGTAAGGCTGAATTAAAAGGGGCGTTGAAATTCGAAGCGCAAAAACATATCCCTTTTTCGATCAATGACGTAAATCTGGACGCGGAAATTTTAAAAGAAGACCTGCCGGATAATAAGATGCTGGTATTGGTGGCGGCAATCAAGAAAGATTTAATCGCTCAAAGAATAAAAGTGCTGGAAAATGCCGGTTTAAGGCCCAATATTATCGATATCGATTCTTTGGCTTTAGTGAACGCCTTCAATTTTAATTACCCTAAAATTGAGCTTGCCCCAGGCAGCCAGGAAAACGAAAATGCACGGGCTTGCGCTACCCCCAATGCTAAAGTCGACGCCCCGGGGCAAAACCGTAAAATTATCTGTCTTTTAAATATCGGTTCGACGATTACTAACGTGAATATTCTGGATAATGGCCTCGTGCGTTTAAGCCGGGATATCCATTCCGGCGGGGCTAATTTTACGAGAAAAATTATGGATGTTTTCGAATCGGATTTTAAAGCCGCCGAAGAACTTAAAATTAATCCCTCGCCGGATAAAGCGCCCCGGATCAAGGCAGCGGTAGAAAGTGTCCTGAATAATTTAGCTTCCGAGATCCGCACTTCCTTCGACTATTATGAAAGCCAGAATACTTCTTGCGTAGCCAAAATATATTTAAGCGGCGGAGGCAGTAAAATCGCGGGGCTCAATGAAATGTTAAGTGCCTGCCTGGGGTTACCGGTTGAGAGCTGGGATGCTTTTAAGCAAATTAGTATTCCGCAGAACCTGGACAAGCAGAGATTAAGTCAGCTTTCCGAACAGTTCAATGTCGCAGTGGGATTGGCATTACGTTAAACGATGATCGAGATTAATTTATTACCCGAAGAATTAAGGAGCAAGATTAAGGGCCGCTTGTCTTCTGGCGCTAAAGATGCGGCTCATTCGGTTTTGCTGCAGGAACGTTTATTGCTTTATCTGATTCCGGGGATTTTGGTATTCTTAATCTTAGCACATCTTTATTTAACCGTGCTTTTGCTTACCAAGAACGCCGAGTTTGCTTCGTTAAACCGCAAATGGATCGCCTTGGCGCCGCAAAGAAAAGCCCTGGAAGAGTTTAACCGGGATTTCTCCGGACAAGAGCAGTATAGCGGGTTTTTGCAGCAGCAAGCCGCCCGCAGGATGCTTTGGGCGCAGAAATTAAATGAGCTTAGCCGGCAGTTGCCGGCGGGAATCTGGTTTAATGAAATTTCGATGCATGGCACTAATTTAACGGTGCGCGGGTCGGTGATTTCCCTGGAAAAAAATGAAGTAGGGTTATTGAACAAACTGTTGGATAATTTGAAGGCAACTTCCGCCTTTGCCAGAGACTTTAGCGGTTTCGAATTAAATAACCTGCAGAAGCGTACGGTTGGCGGTTACGATATCGCCGATTTTGTTATCGTGGGGACTTTAAAAACAAAATGAACCTGGGCAACTTACAATTAACTAAACAGCACAAAATATTAATCGGGATATTTTTTATTCTGATCGTTTATCTGGATGTAAGCTATATTCTGAAGGCACAATTAACCGGGCTCAACAACCTGAAACCTAAAACCGTTAAATTAAAAACCGAGCTAAAAAACCTGAACCAGGGGTTAGAGGGCATGCGCCTAGCCAAGAGCCAACCGGAGGATTTAACGCAAAAGAAATCTTTTAAATCCTCGCGTATTCTTTCTCAAAGCAAGGTGGGTGAACTTTTACATGAGATTTCAAGTGTTGCGAATAAATTCGATATTCAGGTTATTCAGATGCGCCCCAGCCGCCCGAGCCAGAAGGATAAGCCTGCCGCTGCAAGTAAGGATAAGCCTGCCGCTTTGCTGATCAATCTTGATTTAATCGCCGATTACCATCATTTAGGCAGGTTAATCCAGGCCTTGGAAGACTCGGTGGTGTTTATGGAGGTTTCTGATCTTGAAATTGCTATGCAGCTGCCGGATTATATGAAGCAGAAAGTTACCTTAGTTTTAAAAACTTATGTTACCAAATAAGAAAATATTAATCTTACTGCTTTTTTTAGTGCTCATTCACCTGGAGGCTTGCGGGGAGGATGAGTTTGTTTATAATCCCCAAGGTAAACGTAATCCGTTTATTCCCCTGGTCACTCCGGAAGGCAGGTTGTTAAAGCTGGATAAACAGTGGGATCAGTCAGCTCCGGGTGGGCTGGCGATCGAAGGGATTATTTATGACCAGCACGGCCGTTCTTTTGCGATTGTTAATTCCGGCGTCGTAGGGATAGGCGATATGGTGGGGGATTTTCAAGTTTTAAAGATTATGAAAAATAAAGTGATCTTTATCAGAGATGGAGAGCCTTTAGAGATCGAGTTGAATAAGGAGGATAAAGAGTGAAAAAAATATTATTGATGTCT
>JAGVOR010000045.1 GCA_020052635.1 Candidatus Omnitrophota bacterium | reverse complement strand
CACGATAAAGGCGGCCAAAACCAAAAATAAAATTGCGATTAAGATGATCATGGGATTATTATACCACGGCAAGAATCAATTAAAGCAAATAATCTTTTTTTACTCTTTTTAAGGAACGAAAGATATTAGTCTTTAGCTCCGGACAGATTTTTTCCAAATCCGCGATAATTTTGCCCATCCGCGCGCGGTTAGAGGCAGCCGAATGCAAACAGACACAACGATCATGCCCAAGTTTAACTTCTTTGGCAAAACGCTTAATTAATCTTTCTTCGACATAAGCCAGCGGCCTGATCAGGGTGACCTTGCCCTCAAACAACTCCTGCTTTGGCTTCATCGTTGAGATCTCTCCTTGAAAAAATAAATTCAACAGAAAGGTTTCGGCAATATCATCCATATGATGCCCCAGGGCGATCTTCGTACACCCCAGCTGGTTGGCCGCAATAAACAGCTCCTTTCTCCTGTTCCAGGAACACCAAAAACAGTTAATTTTACTTTTTTTGGTTTTTTTCAGCACATCGGTTTTGATGATTTTGTATTCCACATTCAGTTTCTTGAAATATTGCTCAAGCTTTGCGGCAATGGACTTTGGATACCCCATGTCAATATGGATAGCCATCACGCTGTATTTAATCGGCACAAATTTCTGCCGATCAAGCAATACCCGCAATAAAGTCAAGCTGTCTTTGCCCCCGGAAACCGCCACCGCAATTTTATCATTAGGCGCAAGCATCTTATAATCCATGATCGCCCTGCCCATGCCTTTAGAAATATAATATTCCGTTCCCTGCAAAATCCCCATTATAGTTCTCTCACTTTTTATTAATTAATGTGGCGGATTTACGGCTTTGGAAGAAAATGGGGTCAGAATTATTTTAAATGAAAGTAGAAAAAAATAAAATAATTCTGACCCCATTTTCTCAACACCAAACAGAAGCCGTAAATCAACCCCTACCCGCATCCTTCACCATCTTACGTATTTGCTGATTTACCGGATGTTTAAGTAACTCCTCCAGGCTTAACGGAAGGCGCAAGCTCCAGTTCTTCGGGCTGATTGTTCCGGGGGTATTAATCCGGTATTGATAGGGATCGCCTTTAAATAACCCTGCCAGGCTTAAATAATCAACTATCGAATTAATGCAAAACACGGCAGCAGAACTTAAAGTAAATTGCGTAATCTTATTCAGTAATTCCGTACTCCCCTGCGCAGTTGGCTCAGCAGGACAATTTAATATTTTCCAAAGCTTACTTTTCTCTTCATAGGTATTTTCATAAAGCTCGATAAAATCCTTAATCTCCTCCCGGCTTTTACCTAATTCCCAAGCCAGCTTATGCAGATCATTAATCTCTTTTCTCCAGCGCAGGCGCCCGTGAAAGGATAGAGACAAATCGAAAAGCTTTTGGCTCACCCGGTCAAAATCTATTTTACGCTCAGCGCACTTACGCATGAATAAACCTTGATCAACCGTGCCGGCCTCATACTGCCACCAGGCCAGCCAGTTAGTCGTATCATGAGTGGAAAGCATCGCCACCGCCAGCTGGCGGTATTGGCCGGGTAAAAGAAAATCATGGCGGACATTCCAATCTTTGACCCAACGTTCTACGTCATTGCCGGGAATACCGAACTCCAGCAGGGTATCGGTACAGCATTTAGGAATTACCCCTAGATCTTCGGCACACAAAAGCATTTTCGTATTCTGGATTAAAACACTTAAGATCTTACGGCCATGCTGATGCCACTGGTATTCATCCGGCGGATCAAAGCTTCCGTTGATCCCCCGGTTCTGCGGGTCATCAGCGTAAGGTATACTCCAAATCCTGAAAAGCCCTACCACATGATCGATACGTAAAATATCATAAAACTCCTGCGCATATTTTAATTTTTCTTTGACATAGCGATAATCATCCCGGGCGATCATTTCCCAGTTATAAGTAGGCATCCCCCAACGCTGCCCTAAGGCAGCATACATATCAGGAGGGGCACCGGAGGCAAAATCCAGATTAAAAAATTCCAGATGGCTCCAGACATCCGCACTATCCCGGGAAACTAAAACCGGCAGGTCACCTTTAATAAAGATATTTTTGCTTTTGGCATACTGGCTGGCGGACTTAAATTGTTTAAACAGGATCCATTGCAGCCACATTTGGAAGGTTACTTCTTCGATATGCTCCTGCCGAAATTGCGATAATACCCCGGGAGTGCGGTTTTTAAAATCCGCCTCCCATTCATACCAGGGCTTCTGCTCATGATACTCCTTGAGCACCTTAAACAGGGCAAAGTCAGGCAGCCAATAAGCATTCTGGCGCTGGAATTCCTCGAAATCAAACGCTTCGCTTAAATCGGCGGCCAGATAAACATCCCAAAGCAGCTTAAGTTTTTCCGCTTTTACGGAATAATCGACATAGTTATTCTCGGCAGATGCCGGACTAAACTTTTTGCCGGCTAATGACGGAAAATCACCCAAGCTGATATAAGCCGGTTCGAGCGCAAAAGAGCTTACGGCATCATAGGGGCAAAAAAGCCCTCCCATTTCATTCATCGGCAGCAGTTGAATAATGGAATTGGAGGTTGCTTTTGCCCAATCCACCACCAGCTTTAAATCGCCTAAATCACCGATACCATAACTTTTTTTTGAATAGACACAAAACAGCGGGATTAATACTCCGGCGCGCT
>JAGVOR010000104.1 GCA_020052635.1 Candidatus Omnitrophota bacterium | reverse complement strand
GACCCTTACGGAGCCTTGACCGCGCTTGAGAAGATCAAGCAGGAGGAGGGGCCGAATTGGAAAGCTCTGGGGTATTTTCGCGGTTTTCCTCGTCGGCCTCGGCCGTTTCAGGCTGCTTTGTTAAAAGCTGGCGGCGCTTGCCGGTAACCAGGTGCGCAAACTCCTGCAGAATATCGTCGCAATCAGTAACCATTTTCGCTCCCTGCTTAAGCAAAGAGTTACTGCCGGCAGAAGTAAACGTATCGATTCTGCCGGGCAGAACAAAAACCTCCCTGCCCTGCTCCAAGGCAAAATCCGCGGTGATCAAAGCCCCGCTGTTTCTGGCTGCTTCGGTGATCAAAATTCCCAGGCTTAACCCGCTGATTAAACGGTTACGCCGGGGAAAATTCACCGGCAGGGGCCGGCTGTCCATGGGAAATTCCGAAATTACGGCGCCGCTGGCGGCGATTTCAGCCGCTAGCCCGGAATTTTCCCGGGGATAAATATGGTCGAAACCGCTGCCCATCACCGCAACCGTACGGCCGCCGGCTTTAATTGCCCCCCGGTGCGCATAGGTATCTACGCCGCGGGCCATCCCCGAAACTACGGTTAAACCTTCTTGCGACAACTGCGCGGCAAATTTTTCCGCTTGATCCAAACCGTAAAACGAAGCTCGGCGCGATCCCACAATCCCGATTGCCGGCTGGTCAAGCACCGAACTTTCTCCCGAACAATAAAGCACAATCGGATAAGCCGGTATTTCTTTTAAGGCCGCCGGGTATCCGGGATCCATAAACGTCATAATCCTGATTCCCGAATCTTTAGCCCGCTTCAGATCATCTTTAAGCTTAGTGCTGTCGAAACCCAAAATCCTTAAAGCCAGCTCTTCACCTAACAGCGCCGCTAAAGAAGATTTTTTGGCCTTAAAAATTTCCCGGGGCTGGGCGAAATAGTTCAACAACCCCTTCAGCCGCACGCTACCGAGCTGCGGAATAAAATTAAGGCTGACCAGGGCCTCGAAGTTATTCATTTTTTTACAAACTTAAACAACCGGGCAATTTTTGCGGCCACTTGATTAACAGACAAGCGGCAGGTATCCACGGCCAGATCCGCCTGGGCATAATAAGGGGCACGCAGCTTAAGTAAAAGCTCGATACGCTTTGCGGGATTACCGACATTTAAAATCGGCCGGCCCTGACCGGATGAAACTCTTTTAAAAATCGTTTTGCAGTCGGCAGACAAACAGACTATTTTACCGGTTTTCTTCATTAATTTGATGTTATCCGGATCAAGCACTGCCCCGCCGCCGCAGGCCACCACGAATTTTTTTTGGGTCGCCACCTGTTTTAAAACTTTTTTTTCAACCTTACGGAAATACGGTTCCCCGTCACAGGCGAAGATATCGACAATCCGGCGCTGCTCTTTAAGCTCAATCAATTCATCCAAATCAACAAAATTCCATTTTTGCAACTGGGCAAGCTTACGCCCCACCGAACTTTTGCCGGTACCCATGAATCCGACTAAATAAATATTCATCGTTTTAACAAAGTACAGGTTGAGGCTAAGCTTAGTTTTGCCTCAAACCTGCTTAGCCTCAACCCTTACTCCCTTAATAATTAACTCTGATACGCTTCCAAAACGGCCTGGGTTAACTGTTGTTTTAATTCTTTAGTCGATGGGGTTACCGTTTCATACCATTTGCCATCCTTACCCTGATGGCGCGGCATGCTCACGAACAACCCCTTCTCCCCGTCTACCACGCTAAAACCCTTAATCACCATCCCGGAAAACGAAACATCCGCAAAAGCTTTAAGCTTAGAATCACTCTCCAGCTTAAAGATGCGGCTGACGCTGATTGCGTTTTCTTCCATTGCGATCACCTCCTTGCTTAAATAGACGCAAGAGGCGATATTTTCTAACCGACTATTTTTCCCCAAGAAGGAAAATATTTTTTAATAGCAATTTTCCGTAAATATTTCATACCGGGTAATATCTTCGAAGGATTGCCCGGGAGCTAAATCATAAACATGCCTTTCAAAAGCCTTGGTTGCCCCGTTAGGCAGATCATTAATCAAAAAAACCTCATTGGTAGTAATAACATTCCGCACAAACAGCATAATGCGTACCGCCACCGTGTTAAAAGATTTACCGGAATTATTGGTAATTTCGCCTTTTAAGAATACACGGTTAGAGTTTTTTAATCTGTCGAGCTTAATGTTATAATAATCGAGGCTACGCATTAATCCGTTTGAGATATTTTCGGTAAGAACTCTTAATATCTTCCAGGCAGTCCCCCCCGAATTTTTCCAGGAAGGCATCCGCTAATACTAAAGCACTGGCCCCTTCAGCCACCACTCCGGCAGACTCAACCACGCAAATGTCCGAACGCTCAACCGCAGCCAGCGCCGATTTTTTACTGCGGATATTTACCGAATCCAGCGGATTTAGCAGGGTAGCAATCGGCTTCATGCAGGCCCGTAAAATAATCTCCTGGCCGTTGGAAATCCCTCCTTCAATCCCCCCGGCATTATTGGATAGGCGAAAATAGCCTTTCTTACGGTTATAGTAAATTGCGTCATGCACCTCGGAACCGAAACTGATTCCATAACCTAAGCCTAAGCCCACTTCAAAAGACTTAACTCCGGGGATAGCGATAATCGCGCCTGCCAGGCGGCTGTCCAGCCGGCGGTCGGGCTGCACATAACTGCCTAGCCCAACCGGAACATTCCTGGCTGAAACTTCAAAGATCCCTCCCACGGTATCCCGATTTCCGCTGGCTTCTTTAATTTTATCGGTCATTCCCCGTTTAGTCGACTCCCCGCCGATTGAGAGAACCCTGGAAGTAATCACGATACCGAATTCACCCAAAAGCAACTTACCTAAAGCCCCCAAAGCCACGGTAGCCACAGTGCTGCGGGCAGAAGCCCTCTCTAATACCTCGCGGATATCCGTTAAACCGTACTTTAACAAACCGGCCAGATCAGCATGGCCGGGCCGGGCTGCCATTATTTTATGCAGCTTTTCAATACTTGAATCTTTATTGGTAATCAGTAAAGTAACCGGGCTGCCGAGAGTGCGGCCATTCTTCAAGCCGGAGATAATCTGTACCCGGTCATTTTCGATTTTCATTCTCTGCCCCCGCCCAAACCCGCTTTGGCGGCGCTTTAACTCCTGATTAATCGATTGCTCATCCACCTTTAAGCCGGCACAGAGCCCTTCTAAAATAGCGACCATTCCTTTGCCGTGTGATTCTCCCGCCGTCAAAAATCTTAACATATGTTCCTCCATAATCATAGTCCGCTAGGCCGTCCGCGAATTCGAGCACCTTATGCTCTTATTTAGCGAAGTCCTTGCGAGTGAAACGAGCAAGGATTTATTTCGCCGAAACGCAAAAATTCTAGAGAATTTTTGCGTGCATCTGAGGCGAAAACTTTCCTCTATCAAATCTACCTATTTCCCCCACAACCCCCGCCGGTTATCGCGGGCCTGTGTGTATAATTTTAAAAATAAATCCGCATAGCGCACATTAGGCGCATAAGTCAACAGCGACGCATATCCCTCTTCCACAATCCTGGCATTTAAAAATGTCCCGTCCGGTAAATAAACATAGGCCAGGATCCGTTTATATTTATCGTATCTTTCCACGTCGAATTCCAGCCTCACCCGCTTGCCTTCGGCGAGGCCCCGGGTAAACTTATAGGACTCATTTCCCATCCGCTTGATCGATTTAACATCCTGCTTTGAGCGGCGGGCATCCCGCTCTAATTTTTCGGAATCATGCATCTCCGGGGTATCGATCCCGATCAGGCGTAACCGCTGGCCATTCTCCAGCAGCAAGGTATCACCGTCAATCACCCGCTTTACCAGAATATCATTATAATCATAGCTCTTACCGATCGGTATCTTCCAGCTGAATTCCTCCTTGGAATGATATTGCGGATCCAGATCCCCGCTAAAAAGATAGCCGGTTAACGCGAAGAGGCCAACCAGCAATAAAATAATAACTTTATTCACTTTTATCCTCGATTATAATTGCCCCGCCACCAATTGGGCTAAAACCACAATATCTTCAATACAAAAGATTTCCTTAATACTCGAATCAAAATACAGGTTGGCATCCGGGCCGAATTCGCTATCGGCCTTCCACAGCTTGATCAATACCGCAACCCCGCTAAAGGCCTCAACAATGATACTAATATCCCCGCCTAAAGCAAGTTTAGCCGGCAGGCGGCCTAATACATTTTTAATCCCTTCGGGATCCTCCCCGTACTTGCGGACAATCGGCTCAATCGCCCGCGCAT
>JAGVOR010000177.1 GCA_020052635.1 Candidatus Omnitrophota bacterium | reverse complement strand
ATCGGATACATAAGTTTAAGATTTCCGTGCGCTGAAGCCCTCAAGATCGCGCGCAGCTGCAGCTTGAATATATCCGGGCGGGCCAGGCAAAACCGGATCGCTCTCCAACCTAAAAACGGCTGCATCTCATGCGGAATTTTAAATTGCGATAAAAATTTATCCCCCCCGATATCCAAGGTACGAATCGTCACCGGATGCGGATTCATTTCTTCTGCCACGTATTTATAAGCCTGATAATGCTCCTCTTCACTGGGAGAATCTTTACGGTTCATATAAAAGAACTCCGTACGATACAACCCGATCCCCTGGCCGCCATGCAGTTTTACCCCGGGGACCTCATCCGGAAATTCTATATTGGCATTAATCACGACCAGCCGGCCATCGAGAGTCTCTCCGGGCAAATCCTTAACCTGCAAAAATTTGTCCGCAATACCTTTTAATTGTTCAAGTTTCTGTTGATAATTCTTGAGGGTTTCTTCATCCGGATTGATGATCACAATCCCGGTTGAACCATCAACGATCAAAGTATCGCCGGGGTTCACCTGGGCTGTCACGCCTTCTAAACCTACTACCGCCGGGATTTCCAGAGACTTGGCCATAATCGCGGTGTGCGAAGTTTTTCCCCCGACATCGGTAACAAAGCCGGCCACATTCTTAGTATGCATCGCCGCAGTATCGGAAGGCGAAATATCGTGCGCCACAATAATCGCCCGGCCGCCGATTTCATCCAGGCTCTTTTTCTTCTTACCCAGTAAATTTCTTAATATCCTCTTTCCGACATCATTAATATCCGCGGCCCGCTCTTTAAGATACTCATCCTCAATCTCCAAGAACACGCTGATATACTTTTTTAAAACATCGGAGAAGATATAGGCGACATTGAGCTGCTCTTTTTTAAGCCGGCTGATTACCTCTTCGATCAGCATCCGGTCTTCCAAGACTAAAAGATGCGCATCAAAGATCTGCGCCTCCTGCTGCCCCATATCCAGGCTGATCCTCTTCTGCAGCTCGATAATCTCGCGGCGGGTCTGAATTAAAGCTTCCTCAAAAAGCTGGATTTGCGCGGGAATATCCGCCCAGTCGATTGTCTGGCGTAAAACGGTCAACTCTTCTTTCCCCAGCATATAAGCCGGGCCGATACGAATACCGCTGGCTGCCGCAATCCCTTTTAATTGGATCATAGCTCTTCCTCGCTACTGATTAATTTTTCCAACTCTGCTAAAGCTGCCTCGGCGTCATCTCCGTCAGCCTCTATCACAATCAAACTATCTTTTTCCGCCCCCAGCATAAGAATACCCATAATCGACTTGCCGTTAACCTCTTCATCATCGTGGCGCACCGTGATCCGGCAATCGAATTTATTGGCGATCTGCACAAATAAGGCTGCAGGCCGGGCATGTAAACCCTGTTTATTTTTTACGGTTAATTCTTTCTTAATCAAAGGCATGGCAGTTATATTTCTTCGATAAAACTTAAAATGATCTTGGCTAATTTCTCCGGGTCATGCCGGATCACTCCGTCCTGGACCATCGTAAAATCCTCTTCTACCACCCGATAGCCGAGATTTTCGATTTTTTTCCGGTCGCAAACCACCAAAAGCGAATTATCCTGGGAATAGCGCTTTAAAATTTCATCCGGCACCTCCCCATTATTCACGACACAATAACTCAAGACATTTTCGTGGCTATGTTTTAATAAAGCTTTGATGTGGTCGGAAACGCTGTAACCGTCGGTCTCTCCCGGTTGAGTCATCACATTACAAACATAAACCTTGGTCGCTTCGGATTCCGCAATGGCTTGAGTAATCTCTTTAATTAAAAGATTCGGAATTATGCTGGTATATAAAGAACCCGGGCCCAAAACAATGATCTGGGCTTCTTTAATCACTTTCAAAGCATCCGGGGTAGCCAACGGCTGCTCCGGAGTAAGGCTGACCCGGTTGATTAATTTTCTTGCCTTAGGAATTTGATCCTCTCCCGTAACTACCGAACCGTCCGCATAATGGGCCACCAGGCTTACATCTCCCAAGGTTGAAGGAATCACTTGGCCGCGTAAAGCTAAAACCTTGCTGGTTTCCTTAATCGCCTTTTCGAAATCCCCGGTTAAACGGGTCATCACCGTAAGAAAAAGATTGCCGAAAGAATGCCCGGAAAACTCCGAGTTTGCGTCGAACCGAAACTGAAAAAGATCACGCATCAATGTCGGGGCATCCGCCAGCGCCACCAGGCAGTTACGGATATCTCCGGGAGGTAAAACATCAAATTGCTGCCTTAAGCGTCCGCTAGAGCCTCCGCTATCGGCAACAGTAACCACCGCAGAGATATTGGAAGTATAGTTTTTCAACCCGCTTAAAAGAACCGATAATCCTGTCCCCCCGCCTACCGCGACAATCCGCGGGCCGCGGCTCAACTGTTTCTTCTGATATAAAAGATCGATGAGCTGCGTACTGCGGCTCGCCGGCACGAATATCGCGATAAAAGAGCGCATCAGGCGCTTAATCCCCAGGATCAAAATAATAATCCCGGAAAAAACAATTAAAGCATCCAGAAACTGAATTAACCAAAATTCTTCCCGGCGCAAATTAGCAGTACCCAGGATTAACAGCAGGACCCCGAACGCGCTCAAAGCTACCCAGCGTTTAATCCCGATCCCCGGGTAAAACCATTTTAAAATGTCATCGGTTTTAGTTTTCATTTGATAAAATTATTTTTATATTGATTAAAGGATTACTTCCACCGGCTGATGGTTAGCCGGGAATTTATTAAAATAAAGGCATTGAGCAGATTAAATCTTTTTTTCATCTTCCTGGGTGATAACCTTAATTACGGATTTTTCATCCGCACAGGTACGTAAGGTATCCCGGAAGTATTTATCCTTGAGAAGACGGGAAATCCTGGCTAATGCTTTAAGGTGCGGACCGGCAGAATCCT
>JAGVOR010000189.1 GCA_020052635.1 Candidatus Omnitrophota bacterium | reverse complement strand
TTTGGGCACCCATTCACTGATTTTTTCTTTCCGGCTATATTCGGCAATCTTGGCCGCATGCTCATTAATCGTTTGCGTATGCGCTTCAAGCTGATGCTTCTGCGTCTGCAGTTCATCCTCCTTGAGCCGGCAGGCCATCTCCTTGGCCTCCAGAGCCGCCTTGATCTCGCGGATCTCCCGCGTCAAATTCACGTTTTTAGTAAATTCATCCTCCAGCTCTTTTTCTTTGGCCGTAAACCTATTGGTTAATTCGACATTTTCAGTTTTTATTTTGGCCAGTTCTGCCTCTGCTTTGGCTACCCATTCTTCCCGGCGTTTTAATTCCGTATTAAATCCCGCTTCCTTTTCTTTAAGCGCGGCCAAATCTGATTTCTCCTGGCTGCTGGTACTCTTAAATTCTGCTAATTCACCTTCCAGCTGAGCAATCTGGCTTTGCAAACGCTGGATCTTTTGTTCCTTGCCGGGATCCGGGGCAGCCAGAGAAGGATCCTGGATTTTAAGTTTGGAATGGGCCGGGCTGCTACCGGAGGTAAAAACCCCATAGACCGCATAGATGACTAACCCCACTCCTAAAACTACTAAAATTTGCATCACAAGCATCATGGCGCATTATCCTTCTGGCGTAGTTTTTCCAGGCGCTCCTTAATCTTCGCCTCATGGCCTAAGCCGGTAGGCTCATAATAGCATACTTTTCGGGAGGTGTATTGTTGTTTTACATAATGCTTGGGATATTCATGGCTGTATTTATATCCCTGCCCATGGCCAAGCTTTTTGGCGCCTTGATAAGAAGCATCTTTCAGATGATCCGGGACATCCTGGACTTTATTCTCTTTGATATCCTGGGTCGCCTTTTCAAGGGCCAAGTAACTGGCGTTGGATTTGGGGGCGCAAGCTACATAAATCACCGCCTGGGCCAAAGGAATTCTGGCTTCCGGCATACCGACAAATTCGGAAATTTGCAAAGCGGCATTAGCTAAAACTAAAGCCAACGGATCGGCATTACCTACGTCTTCGGCGGCTAAAATACAAACCCGGCGGGCGATAAAGCGCGGATCCTCTCCGGCATAAAGCATCTTGGCCATCCAGTAGACCGCCGCATCCGGATCAGAACCGCGCATCGATTTAATAAAAGCCGAGGCCGTATCGTAATGGCCGTCTTCATCATGGTCATAAACTACCGCTTTTTTCTGGATTGACTCCTGGGCAATCTCTAAATCAAAACGAATATATCCCTCTTTATCCGCAGGGGTGGTTAAAACCCCAAGCTCCAGGGCCGATAAGGCCCGACGCGCGTCTCCTTCGCTGATTTTGGCTAAAAAATTAAGCGCTTTTTTATCGGCTTTTACCCTAAAACTACCCAGCCCCCTTTCTTTGTCTTTTAAAGCCAAATTAATTATCTTAAACAGCTCGGGCGGCTCTAGCGGTTTTAATTCGCACACAATCGAACGGGAAAGTAAAGCCGAGGTCAGGGAAAAATACGGGTTATGTACCGTCGCGCCGATTAATACCAGACGGCCGTCTTCCACATCCGGCAACAACACATCCTGCTGGGCTTTATTAAAACGGTGGATCTCATCGATAAAAAGGACGGTTTTCTTTTGCTGCTGGCGGGATTGAAGTTTAGCCGTAGCAATAATTCTTCTTAATTCTTCGACGTTGGAGGTTGTGGCGTTGATCGCCACATAATTGGCTTGGGTGAGGTTAGCGATACACCAGGCCAGCGAGGTTTTTCCGGTCCCCGGCGGGCCAAAAAGGACAAGCGAGGCCAACCGGTCAGCTTCGATCGCCCGGCGCAATAACTTATTTTTACCTAAAATATGATCTTGGCCGATGAACTGATCAAGGTGAGCCGGACGCAGGCGGACGGCTAAAGGAGCATTTTTGTCCTGGGGATTGGGAGTATCTTGGGTAAATAAGTCCATAGTTCCGGGAGGTAATTTTGATTGCGTAAGTTATTGGGGTTTTATGCCGCTATTCTTTAGTAAGGCGGCATATTTCGACCAACGACTTAGCTTCGCTATCGCTCGCTAAATCGTGGCCTCAATAAAAATCCCCGCAAAAGTGCCGTTGGAATGACATTCTGAACCGATTTGGCTTCAGGTGGGTGCCCTATCTTACGGCACACGTGCCGCAAGAATAATGGGGCTCCCATGAAAATAGTGTTGGTTCAACAATTATCAAATTTCCAACGTGCACCGCAGGGATATCTAAAAGAACAACTGTATTCTAAAAAAGTATAGCATATCTTTTTCCCGGAATCAATCCTCGCTATTTTTGCGGCGGCCAAATGTCGGCAATTAACGTAGCTTAATCCTGAATTTTTCCGTTAATAAAGAACAGATGCCGTTATGCACCGGGGTAACCTCTTCCTCCGTTAACGTACGGTTAAGCTGCCGGTAGATACAGGATACGGTCAGCCCCCTAAAACCGGAAGGAATTTGTTTGCCCTGGTAGTAGTCTACGATTTCGACCCGGCTTAACAGCGGCCGGCCGCCAGAGCGGATTGCCGCAAGCATTTCACTTACGGAAAAATCTTCTTGCATCACAAAGCTAATGTCCCGGATAATCGAGGGATATTTAGGGATCTCCCTGAACCGTGTGCCTAAATTCATTGCTTCTAATAATCTTTCCAGGTTTAGTTGAGCTAAAACTACCCGGCGGTTTTTAATCTCGAAGGCTTGTAAAATCCGGGGAGTTAACTCCAAAAGAAAGCCTGCGGGTTTCTGGTTAATTATAATATTTACCCGCTGGTCTTCCCGGGCAATCAAATCGAAGCCTTCAATTCCCAGCCGGCTTAACAGGGTTTCTAAAATACCTTTTAGGTGTAAAAGAGTAAATTCATCCCTGGTTAAACCGTTCTTGGTAAAAAATGACTTAACCCCGCAGAGGGCGATGCCTAATAACGGCTCCTCGGCAACCGAATGATCGAGGCCGGAAAAAACACTGGCCACTTCGAAAAGACTCACCTGTTCCTGCTGCTGGTTTAAATTGTAAGCTACGGCGCCAACCAGGCTTGGCCAAAGTGCCGGGCGTAAAACCTCCTGCTCGCTACTTAAAGGATTGGCGATCGCCACTATCCCGGTATCCGGGCTGATTTCAGATTGCTTAAGCAGGGAGCGGTCAACCAGGCTATAGGTAATTGCCTCATTTAAGCCTAAGCCGTTTAAGATATTTTTTATTTGACCAATAACTTCCTGCTGATTTCGGCTGGCAATCACCGGTTTAACCGGCGGCAAAGTTTGGGCTATCCGCTCGTAACCATAAATTCTGGCTACCTCCTCAACCAGATCTACCGGTTGCTTTAAATCCTGGCGAAAACTGGGAATGCTGACGGTAAGAACATTTTTGCTCTTAGCTTTTGTGGGAAGTTCTAGGCGGTTTAAAATCTGCCTAACCTGGGTAACAGAAATTGCCGTACCTAATAATTTGTTTAAATAAGCGGTTTCCAAATTAATTTTTTGGCTGGCGGTTTTAGCTGTTCCTGCCTTTTTGACTCCTGCCGGTTTGCCGCCGGCTAATTTTAAAATCATCTCCTGGGCAGCCACAGAAGCAGCGCTAGCCCCTCCTAAATCCACTCCTCTTTCAAAACGGTAAGCGGATTCCGACTGTAACCCTAATCTTTGTTTAGTCCGGCGGAGTAAAACCGGATTAAATACCGCTGATTCCAGCAGAATATTACGCGTATCAAGCGTCACCTCGGTTTCCGCCCCTCCCATAATCCCCGCAATCGCCACAGGGCGGTCGCTGTCTGCAATCACAAGCACCCCCGGATCCAAAACCCTGTTTTGCCCGTCCAAGGTAATAAGCTTTTCTCCGGCGCGGCTGCGGCGTACTTTAATTTCCCCTTGATGCAGCTTATCTAAATCAAAAGCATGTAATGGCTGGCCCAGCTCAAACAAACAATAGTTAGTGATGTCCACAACATTGTTAATGCTGCGGCAGCCTAAAGCCGCTAAGCTTTTCTGCAGCCACTGCGGAGAAGCACCGACCTTAAGCCCGGAAATGACCCGGGCGCTGTAAAACGGACAGTCTTTTTTGTCGGCAACTGAAATTTTTACGGGATAAGCCGCGGCGGCCTTAGATTGAGCTGCGCGAAAAACGGGGCTTTTCAACTTTAACCCGTAGATTGCGCTTACCTCCCGGGCCACCCCCAGAACGTTTAACCAGTCAGGACGGTTAGAGGTGATCTCAATCTCCAGCACAAAATCCTCTCCCGCTTTTTCCAGGGCGACAACCTCTAATCCCGCCATGGTTAACCCTGCGGCTAAGCTTTGAGGAGAGATCCTAATATCCACAAATTTTTTCAACCAGTTATAAGTAACTTTCATCCCGCACCTTCTTAGTGTTTACTCTTCCTCCCCGCGCTTCTTAATGTATGAATATAAAGAAGGTGCGGGATAATTCGGGCAATCACCTGTGCCCTCATTAAAATTGTTTTAAAAACCTTAAATCGTTCTCAAAAAATAACCGGATATCGTTAATCCCGTATTTAAGCATCGCGATTCTTTCTACGCCCATCCCGAAGGCAAACCCGGTGTAAATTTTAGGATCATATCCTACCTGAATAAATACATTCGGATGAATCATCCCGGCTCCCAGAATTTCCAACCAGCCTTTTCTACCGCACACCGAACAACCTTTACCTCGACACATAATACAAGAAATATCTACCTCTACCGATGGCTCGGTAAACGGGAAAAAGTGCGGACGAAAACGCATTTTAATCTCCGGGCCGAAAATACTGCGGGCAAAAAGCTCCAAAACACCCTTTAAATCGCAGAACCGGATGTGTTCATCAACCAAAAAACCTTCAATCTGGTGAAACATAAAAAGATGGCTGGCATCCACCGCATCCGGCCGGTAAACCCTGCCTGGCACGACCACCGCCAAAGGAGGTTTTTGTGTTTGCATCACCCGCACCTGCGCCGGAGAGGTGTGGCTGCGCAATAACAGCTTGTTGTAATCTTTTAAATAAAAAGTATCGAAGGCGTCGCGGGAGGGATGCTCTAACGGTATATTTAATCCGGTGAAATTATTATGTTCTGTTTCTACCTCCGGCCCGGAGACTACCGCAAAACCCATCCGGGTAAAGATGCGGCAAATTTCATCAATAATTTGGGTAATCGGATGCCGATGCCCCAGCTCTTGGGCAATCCCCGGCATCCCCATATCAAATCGGCCGGGATTTAAATCTTCTTGCGGCAGGCTAAATGATTTTTCTTTTTCTGCCAACAAGCCAAGAAGTTTATTTTTCAGCGCATTTACCTCTTTCCCAAAACTCCCCCGCTGCTCAACCGGCAAACCGGGGATAGAACCAGTGAGCTGGGCAATCAATCCTTTGCGCCCCAAATACTTGACGCGCAGATCTTCCAGGTCTTGCTGGGAAACAATCCGAGCCAGGTCGCTGTCTACTTGTGCTTGAACAGTTTTAAGATCCATGTCAGTAATATCGCCCCTAATAAGAGAATGCTCAGGGTTGCTTTATCGGAATTCAACTTTTCGCCCACCACTCTGCCGGTAGCAATCTTGCGCAAAGCCTGAGCGTGGATATCCAATTCCCCTCCATGCGCAGGACAGACCCGGTGGAAAATACCGTCTACTTCCACTCTATCCCCTCGGGTTTTATAGTTACCGCTAAAATTTATATCTTTGATTAAAGCGGCGTTGACCCAAACCCCCAGAGTATTCTCTCCGTCGTGGATATTCACCCAGGCAAATTCCCCCCGCCACATAATCTCTCCAATCACCTCTCCGGCATAAGTAACGGGTTTGCCGTCATATTGCCGGGAATGATTAATTAACTCTGCGCTGGTTTGGCTTTGGGCAAAAATAATCCCCGGCAGGCAGATACAATAAAATACAACAACCAAAATCAGCGTTAACTTATTTTTCATTTTCCTTCAAACCGGGCGATTAAAACCCCCAGGATCGTAAAGAC
>JAGVOR010000030.1 GCA_020052635.1 Candidatus Omnitrophota bacterium | reverse complement strand
GCCAGCCGGGTGCGGGATTTATTCGATCAGGGCCGTAAAGCCGGGATTGTTTCGGGAAAAGGGGCGATTATTTTTATTGATGAAATTGATGCGGTCGGGCGTTTACGTTTTTCCGGCATCGGCGGCGGTAACGATGAACGGGAACAGACCTTAAATCAGCTATTGGTTGAAATGGACGGTTTTGACGGTCAGCAGGGGTTAATTCTGATTGCCGCGACTAACCGCCCGGATACCCTGGACCCGGCATTGCTTAGGCCGGGAAGATTTGACCGTACGATCATCATTAATCTGCCGGATATCAAGGGCAGAGAGGAAATTCTCAAGGTTCATACCCGTAAGATTAAGCTGGCGGAGTCGGTAAATTTAAAATCCGTCGCCAGCCAGACCCCGGGTTTTTCGGGAGCTGACCTGGCCAATCTATGCAATGAAGCGGCTTTAATGGCAGCGCGTAATAATAAAGAAGCGGTCGAAGAGATAGACTTAGATAAATCCGTAGAGAGAGTTTTAATGGGGCCGGAAAAAAAGAGCCACATTATGTCGAAAAAGGAAAAGGAGATTACGTCTTTACACGAATCCGGGCACGCTTTGCTTTCCCTGCTTTTGCCGGAGGTCAATCCTTTAAAGAAAGTTTCGATTATCCCGCGGGGATTAGCCGGCGGTTACACTTTTACTCCGCCACTGGAGGACCGGCATTACTGGACCAAGAAAGAGTTATTAGCTGAAATTACCATGATTTTAGGCGGCCGGGCTTCCGAGGAATTAAACTTAAGTGAAGTTACTACCGGCGCGCAAAATGATTTAGAGGTGGCTACCGGTATGGCCAGGCGCATGGTTACCCAGTTCGGTATGTCGGAACGCTTAGGGAACTTAACTTTAGGCCGCCGGGAGGGGTTGGTATTTTTAGGCCGGGATATTATGGAGGAGAAAAATTACAGCGAGCAGACTGCGCATATTATCGATCAAGAGGTTAAGCAGATTACCGATGATGCCTACGGCAAGGCTTTGGGGCTTTTAAGAGATAATCAGGATAAGCTTAAACTCCTTTCCAATACGCTTTTAGAAAAAGAGGTTTTAAGCGGAGAAGAGGTAAAAAAAATACTGGGGATCGAAAAAAGCGACCTCGTTTAAATTAATGCGTATTTTTCGTTTTAGCCAGGCTCAAGAGGTAAAGAAGCATTTACAGGAGATCGGCGTTGATCCCTACGGGATCAAAATCATGTTACCCAAAGCGAATACTATTTTAATCCGTTTAAATTCGCTGAGTAACATCGCGGCCAATATTCTTAAGCAGGAGATGCTGGCTTGCGGAGCCGATGCCGCTGTGGCCCGGGGATCGCTGACCGGGCAGATAAAAAGAACTGACGTGCTCCTGATCGGGCAGATCGCTCAGTTTAAGTTCCTGGTTGATAAATTAAAGATCCAGCCGTTCGGGTTAAGTAAGCTGGCTGTCCGTTTAGCAGAGGGGATCAGGAACTTTAATCAGGATAATTTTGTTCTTTCTTTAAGCCGGGGTCATTTAAAATTGGGTTCAAAACCGCTGATTATGGGGATTATTAATCTTACCCCGGATTCTTTCAGCCAGGACGGTTTATACCGTCAACCCTGTGCTGATTATCCGGCGGCAGCGTTGATGAAAGCCAGGGCTTTGATCAGCCAGGGGGCCGGGATTATTGATTTAGGAGGAGAGTCCAGTCGTCCGGGTTCAAGAGGTATAAGCGTTAAGGAAGAGTTGAAGCGTACTATTGCGGTAATTAAGCTGTTAGCTAAAAAAATCCGGGCGCCGATTTCGATCGATACAACCAAGCCTGAAGTGGCAAAAGCCGCGCTTGAATCCGGCGCCCAGATCATCAACGATATCGGCGGCCTCCGGGACAACCAAATGATTAAAATTGCATCCCGCTATAAGGCGGCGGTAGTGATTATGCATATGCTGGGCAAGCCGGTAAATATGCAGAAAATAATCGTTTATGAATCTTTAATTGAAGAGATCATTCGTTATCTTGAAAGATCGATCGAACGTGCCCAGGCAGGCGGGATTGCTCCGGATAAGATTATTATTGATCCGGGGATCGGATTCGGCAAAACACTAACGCAGAACCTGGTAATTATTAAAAATTTAGAGGAGTTTAAGGTTTTAGGCAAGCCAATTTTGATCGGCCCCTCCCGGAAATCTTTCATCGGTAAGATCATCGGCCAGCCTGTACAAAACCGGATCAACGGGACAATCGCGGCTTGCTTGGCGGCGGTAGAACACAAAGCCCATATTTTACGTGTGCACGATGTTGGTGAGATCAAGCAATCATTAAATATAATGCAAGCCTTAAAAAATGCTTATGCCTAATTTAATTATCTACTGGAAACCTGCAATAGAGATCGCTATCCTTTGGTATTTGATCTACCGGGTCATGCTTTTTTTTGAAGGCACCCGGGCCCTGCAGGCCTTACGCGGGATAATTGTTTTGCTCTTTGCTTTTTTAATTTTTCAAAAATTCGATTTTCGGGTTTTAAGTTGGCTACTCCAAAAACTTTTTGGTATATCGGTAATTGGGATATTAATTATTTTTCATCCGGAAATTCGCATGGGGCTGGCCCAGTTGGGTAAACGGCAGCTTTTTAGGAATAACTTAAAAGAAGAAGACATTATTTTATATAGCCGGCAGATTACCCGGGCCTGTGAAAGCCTGGCGAGAAATAAATTAGGTGCTTTAATTGCTATCGAAAAAGGCGATTCTTTAGCCGCTTATATCAAAAGCGGGGTGACGGTAGATGCCCGGATTTGCGCGGATTTGATCGAGGCAATTTTTACTCCCAATAACCCGCTGCATGACGGCGGTTTAATTATCAGCCGCGGCAGGATCGCCTCTGCCGGATGCATTTTTCCTTTAGCGGCAAGCGAAGAGTTAAGCAGGGTTTTTGGCACGCGCCACCGCGCGGCTTTAGGCTTAAGCGAAGAAAGCGATGCTATCTTAGTCATTGTTTCAGAAGAAAGGCGCGATATTTCGGTAATTTACCAGAAAAAGTTTTATAAAGATCTCGGGTTGCCTGAATTAGAGGTAAAAATTAAAGAACTGCTTAAGGCCAAAGACAATGGATAAAAACATATTGAATATTTTACAGCAATTTGCCACTACGATCTCTACCCACCCGTGGTTAAAGCTTATTTCTCTCCTTTTAGCGGTGACCGTTTGGTTCTATGTAAAAGGTGAAGGGGTTTAAAGCATTCATGCCTAAATTAGGGGTAAATATCGATCATGTAGCTACTTTGCGCCAGGCCCGCGGCGGGATTTTGATTGATCCGGTAGAAGCGGCAACAGTTTGTGAACGGGCCGGAGTCGATAGTATCGTGGCGCATTTAAGGGAGGATCGCCGGCATATTCAAGACCGGGATATTAAACTGCTGATCGGTAAAATTAAAACCAAATTTAATTTAGAAATGTCGATTGCTCCGGCAATCATTCAAATTGCCTGTAATTTGAGGCCTGATCAGGTTACCTTAGTTCCCGAACGCAGAAAAGAATTGACCACCGAGGGAGGGTTAAACGTTGCGGCTAACCTTAAGGCGGTTACGGCAGCTGTAAAAACAATAGAAGATTGCGGCATTAAGGTAAGCCTGTTTATTGATCCGGATCAGCGGCAAATTGCTGCCGCTGGCAAATGCGGGGTTAAAATCATCGAGTTACATACCGGACGTTACGCCATAGCGGAAAAACCCGCGCAAAAAGAAAAGTTTCTTTACCAGCTTAAGCGCTCTGTCGGTTATGCCCAGGATTTGGGGTTAGTAGTGAACGCGGGACACGGCCTTGATTATGAGAATGTTAAGCCGGTGGCCGCGATTAAGGGGATTAACGAACTTAATATCGGTTATTCCATAATCTGCCGGGCGATATATTCAGGATTGTTTAAAGCGGTCCAGGAGATGAAGGAGCTGACTAGATGATGTTGACCGGTACGGGCGTGGATATTACGGAGGTGCGGCGTATTCGTCAAGCCGTAGAGAAGTGGGGGGACGATTTTTTAAAACGGGTATTTACTCCCGTCGAGATAAAAGCCGCCAGGACCAAAACTTCTTTTTACCAGCATTTGGCCGGTCGATTCGCGGCTAAAGAAGCAGTCTTTAAGGCGGTGGGGGATAACCAAATCTCTTGGCAGGATATTCAGATCCACAATGACCAATCGGGTAAGCCGATTTGTTTATTTTTAAACGGCCGGGGCAAGAACATCAACGTACAAATTTCTATTTCGCATGTTAAAACCTATGCGGTTGCCAGCGCGGTTGTTACACCGAAAAGCTGATTCACATAAAGGTGATTACGGCAGAATTTTAATTCTTGCCGGTTGCAATAGATTCTCCGGAGCGGCTTTATTGTGCGCTGAAGCTGCTTTACGTTCGGGGGCCGGTTTAGTGACCATCGGTATACCCTGCGGAATTAATGCGGCGGTAATTAAGAAGAAGGCCCAAGAGGTGATGACCCTTCCTTTACCGCAGACTTGTGCTGGTACATTAAGCTTGAAGGCTTTTGCAAAAATCTCCTTGTTTTTAAAAAATACCGATGTTTTGGTTGTTGGCCCGGGGATGGGCGAACACAAATCAACTTATGCGTTAGTCAGAAAAATCCTGCAAAGTACTGATCTACCTTTAGTTATTGACGCAGATGGCTTAAGTGCCCTTAGCCAACATCTTGCTTTACTTAAGAAACATCGGGGCCAGGTTATTTTAACTCCGCATCTTAAAGAAATGTCCAGGTTATTCGGAGTCACGGTGGAATTTATAAAAAAAAACAGGAAATTGGTTGCGAAAAAGTACGCGAAATATTATAATACTACAATTGTGCTGAAAGGGAATCGAACTATCGTAATTGACGGCGCAACAGGGTTCTATGTCAATCGAAGCGGTAATCCCGGAATGGCAACCGCCGGAAGTGGAGATGTTTTAAGCGGTATGGCTG
>JAGVOR010000153.1 GCA_020052635.1 Candidatus Omnitrophota bacterium | reverse complement strand
TTATTTTGAGCATATAAAGCCTCCCAATCTGCAATGGAATCAATGCCTTGCGTCGGTTCTAACCGGTTGTGGAGGCTTTGTACGTCTGGGGCCGCACGTTCAAACAGGGCAGCAAGGCTGCACTAAACATCACGCCCCAAATTAGCCTTGCAAGAAAACATAAATTGTCATAACTTATCTATATATCGGAAGCAATAAAGTAATGAGCGGATCTTTCCCGTTAAGATAAGGAACGTATTTCAGGAGATGTTATATTCACCCGTATTTAAGCGCAGGAAGAGATTTTTGCTGGCATACATTTTGCTGATAGCGGTATTTTTGGCCAGCGGGCCTCAATTTGCCTTTGCTTTAGATAATGCCGCTGGTGATAACAGTAACTCTAATCCTTTCGGCGTCATGTTCGGCCGGGCTGAAAAGGTCAGCGCCGCCAAAGCATTAGGTGCCCGCTATTACCGGCCGCTTCCCGTATTTGCGGATAAGTGGGATGGCCGTTGTTTAGAATGCGACGCCGCGGTGAATTCCGGATTAGAATTAGTCTTAACCGTGCGTAATAACGCTGCCCCCCGTAATCCGGCCACGCCTCCAGCAGACCCGGAAAGCTATAAAAGAGCCATTACCGAGATCCTCGAAAAATACCGGCCGGTCCTTTTAGTCGTGGAAAACGAAGAAAACTCCGCATTATTTTATTCCGGGGATCCCGGTCAGTACCATGAGCAGCTGCGGGCTGCTTGTGCTGCCGCCCACGCCCAGGGAGTAAAGTGCGCCAACGGTGGATTAGTCAGCAGTCTGGTGGCAATATTGGTTGCGGATGATTACCTAAGCCGGGGGGAAAGAGATAAAGCGCAGGATTACCTAGTGCGGACGCTTGGCCCTAAGCTATCGGCCAAACGCGGCGGTCAGAATAATGATTGTTCGCTGGCGCTCCTGGAGACTCCTAAGGCCGTCCGGCAGCTAGCTAAAGGCAAGGCGCTATTGGCCGGGTATAAAGAGGCCGGGGCAGACTATATAAATTTCCATTGGTATATCGCCGACACCCCAGCGTTAAGCGAGGCCATCGATTATTTGCAAAGGGTAACCGGTCTTGCGGCAATCACCAATGAGGTGGGCCAGCAAAAGAATATGGACCCTGGCCAGGTAACCGCAGTGATGCAAGAATTACGGGCAAATAAAATACCGATTGCCATTTGGTTTAGCGTTGATGTCCAGGATTTTGGCCAGGCCAGGTCACTGGTAGATGCGGACGGAGGGCTGCGCCCGAACGGGCAGGCCTATAAATCTTTCATCGAAAATAATCTTTAGCTCTTATCTGGTTGCCGTCTTAATTAAAAATATATTGTCAATTTGTTATTGCTGGCGTTAGGCGGGGCATAGCTTAGATATAGTGGAAGAGGTTCTTTCCGAAAAAAAGATTGTTTGCCAGGGTGGGGCATGAAAGACGTTTCATTAGAAACAAGAGGGTTGCACGCCCGCTCCATAGATTGGACAATCGTCGATTTGAAAGGTTTCATGGGCAAATTTTGCCGCTTTACTTATCCAGAACTTGCTTTTTTTTAAGTTCTGGTTATAATATATAAAGAAAACTCAATAAAAATTAGGTTCTGGAGGATAAATGAGTAGGATAGGAACATATCAACAGCAGCCGGCAGGTTATAAGGCATTTGTTCCGGCCCCATTTCCCGGCGTAGGTCTAGTGACTTGGGATAATGATCTTATCATGCTTTTGTCGCAGGCAGATAGGGCTATAGGTAAGCTTAACGCCATAGATCAACTTGTGCCTGATGTCGACTTTTTTATCTATATGTATATTACAAAAGAAGCTGCTTTTTCCAGCCAAATAGAAGGCACGCAAGCAACATTTCTTGATTTTATGTATCTAGCGTAAAATAGTACAGTTATAAATTAATCAATAGAAAGGGGATAACATGTTGATATTATCGAATATTATAGCTTTGGTGCTTGTTTTATGGGCAATGATATTGCTTGTCATTGTAGCAAAAAAAATCGGTGGTCATGTTGGAAAGGTGTTTAAGTTGCTTGTTTTGGGTATTTTTTTCTCCATATTTATTCATGCGATTATTGAATTACTAGGATATCTTGGTTTTATAGATGAAAAGCAGCTTTTATTTATAATGGGCGTATTACTCTCCTTGGGTGGGATATTTTTTATTTCAGCCGGGATCTTTGCGGGGAAAAAATTAAAAATATAATGCCATGACTCAAGAATCCGATAAAATTTCTCAGGAGCTTATAAACAGAATAATCGAAGCCGAGAAAGATTTGTTTGGTGAGGTAGCTGTTCTCTATGCCCGCAAGGTCAAGGGGATTGAAATATCTGGAGAAGGGCGAGTCTTAAAATTGTCTGAATCTCCGGAATCTATAGTTATCGGCCTAGTTCTTATTTATGAAGAGCTAGGGGGTAGGCTTGGCAGACATCTTTCCGAATCAGTTATCGCGGCTTACCGTAAGAATTACCCGACTTTAACTCTTTCTGAAGGTAAATAAGAATAGGTATAGGGATAATTTTTTATCTTGTCATCCGATATATAAGCGAGGAAATGGCCCCTCTAAGCCGTAAATTTTTCTGGTATCCGCTATATTTAGCCCTAGAATACATACTTGTAAATTCAGAGGTTTCCCTTTGCGAAGTACGAGAGGGACCCCATTTCTCATATTTCAATTTTTGCGCCAAAAAATTATACGGTAAGGTTGGTTGCTATTTACGAAAATGAAAAACAAATGACCGGTATAATTTTTGATGAGAGTGATAACGCGCAGAAAGATGATGCGCTAAAAAACGTTATTAATGCTTGACTTCCTCTGGCGTGAAGGATTATAATTATTTCAGGATTCGTCAGAAGGAGGGTTTTCTTGCAAACCGTTGGCGGAACAAATATTTTATTTTTTAAGTTTTAATTTAGCCCAAGAGCGTAATTTTATGCCTTGGGTTTTTTATTGCATGATAACAAGCGAGCCGGGATGATCAAGAAGTTTATCGCAGGAATCGAAAAAATAGTTTTTAAGCAGGGCCGGATTACTTTGCGGACCCGGATTTATATTTATACTTTTTTGCTTTTGCCAATCTTCATCCTCTCGGGCTTGAATTTCATCCGGATTTACGGATACTACGAACGCAGCCTTTATAAAGAAAGAAGCAATCTTGCCTTTCTTGCTGCGGCCATCCTACACGAAAAGCTTACCCGG
>JAGVOR010000081.1 GCA_020052635.1 Candidatus Omnitrophota bacterium | reverse complement strand
TGATCTCTTTTTTGGGACAGAGGGTGATTTCCAGCCAACCGAGCGCTTTTTGCACATAACTTTCCAGATTTTTTGGTTTAAGCGGTTTAGGGTGAGTTAAGTGGAAGGTTTTCCCCCAAGCTTGGCCTCTTTCAACCAACAGGGCAATCGAGTGGGCCACATAGTCAACCGGCACGAAATTTTTGGTAGCCTGCGGGTCTCCGGGAATACGGAAATGGTAATCGACTTTTAGTTTTAAAGAAGCCAGCTGTTTGAGAATAATTTTATGGATCAATGAAAGCCGAAAAATGAAATCGAAAAAATGGTGCTCTTCGCACATCCAGCCGTTGCGGGAACAGCCGATGATAATACTGGGCCTAAAGATCATCGCCCGGATTTTGCCGTCTAACACGGCTTTACGCACCTCATTTTCAGAGATGGCTTTACTTTTTTCATAACCGTTGCGAAAAGATCCTGCGGCAATAAGCTCGTCCTCACCAACTCGACCGGTGCGGGTTCCGGCCACATAAGCAGAACTGGTATAAGCTAAAGATTTACTGGGGGTATGGGCGGCAAACTCGATAGCCTGTTTAGTGCCCTGAATATTAATTTTTTCATAAAGGTTCCAATCGGCTTCCAACTGCGTGCAAGCCGCGTTATGAATAATCATATCGGCCGTGCCGGCATATTTAAAGAAAGCCTTTTTGTCCAACCCCAAGTATTCGCTGCCTGAGCCCTGTTCCACAATCTCCAGAGTATTACCGATATACTTATTAAACGCAAAAACAGGATCATAATCCAACAGGCGCCCTTTAATCCTTGCCGCCGGAGTTTCCCCCTGCTTGGGGCGGGCCAGAGCGGTGACAGTATGCCCTTTAATCAACAGTTCCCGCAAGAGCACTGTCCCTAAAAATCCGGTAGCCCCGGTCAGAAAAATATGCATCGTTATCCTTCTGGATTATTTAAACGGTTTCTTCTTTCTGCGGTGGATTCAGCTGGAACGCCGACATAGACGCTGCCCGGAGCAACTTTTTTATTCTTGCCTAAAATCGCCCCGGCAGTAATAAAAGCCCCATCTCCGATTTCAGCCCCGGCCATCACCACGGAATTTAGACCTAACACCACGTTTTTCCCGATCTTAACCTTGCGTAAAATCAGCCTGCCTCGCTCAAAAGAATGGCACATTACTGTAGCATACCCACCGATCACCGCATTATCCCCTATTTCAATCAGTGATAAATCAAAACATTTCTTGGAATTAATCTGTACATTTTTGCCCAGCTTAGCTCCCATCAAACGGAAAAAGAAAATTGAAAACGGGCTAAGTAGGACAAAATCCATGAAGGTAATCGAAGCGATCATATACAACCCGTTAATAAATAACCACCGGTATAATCCGAACGAAGCAATGCGATGCTCCCCTTCTTTAAGATTTAATCTGAAGGCTATCCGCAACAATCCCAACAGTAGAATTAAACAGAAACCGTAAATAAAAAAAGCTAGGACTAAACTAAACGCCAATAACCAAAAACGCAGAATCAACAGATAATTAACGGTTCTCACCCAGCTAAAATTGACAAATAAAACAGCCGGCCAGAGGGCGGTAGCCATGACTAAAATACCTGCGGAATAAAGGCAGACCGTGCAGATAAGCTGTGTAACCGTGGCATAAAGCGAACTTTTTTTACCAGATCTCACTCCTAAGCCTCCAAATCTGACCACTTAAATATATTATAACTTATTAATTAAGCTTTTCCAAGAAATTAAACTATCCAAAATAACCCGGGTTAATTGTCCGCTTAGAAAAAAGCGCCCCAACCTTACGGCCGAAGCATGATTATCCGGCCTTGGGATATTTATTTTATAATATTGATTAGTTGCTGCTTAAGTTCAACACAATCTCCCGAGCGCAGTTTACGGCGGACCCGGATTTCGGCTTCTTTGTTCACTTTAACCTCACCCGCCAGGATAATTTGCTTGGCCTGCGCACCGCTTGCGGCGATCTCCAGCACTTTCAAGAGATTATCTAGCTCAATAAACTCTGCTTTAAGTTTAAACTCCATATCCGCATCTTTCTATTTTTTAAAATTAAACGCGCGGTGCCGAGCAATCTGCCTTAAGGCTTTTTTTAATAAACTCTTGCCTGGCTCTTTACGGTGCCAAGGAGAGGCGCCGGATGGATGCGGCAAAGGGATCAGATCAAAGAGATGCCAACCGTAGTTAACTTTAAACTTACGGCCGATAATCTGATCCAATTTTCCAAGCGGAATAAATTGCGAAATCGCTAACTTCCCGACCGGAATCACCAAGGTTGGCTTAAGAATTTCCACCTCGCTTTTAAGCCAAACCGAACAACTTGCTATTTCCGCGGGCGAAGGCACCCGGTCTCCGCCGGCAGGATTTTTACCGGGAAAACACCGGCAGACCGCAGCCATGTAAACTGAAGAACGAAATCTTTGCTCATCTATACCGGCGGCTTCCTTAAACCAGCCGAATAAAGTTTTACCTGCCGTCCAGGCAAATGGCCGGCCAAGCTTAGGCTCCTTATCTCCGGGAGCCTGCCCAACCAAGATAATTTTACTAGTTACCGCTCCTTGGCTCACTGGGAGCGGATACATTTTAGGACACTTCCGGCACCGCAGAAGTCGTTGAACATGACGCGCAAGATCGGAATGCGTATCTTGCATTATTCTCCGTCTCTAACCTTAGCAGCTTCTACCCTTTGTTTAATACCCTCCTGCAATTTCCTGAACTTTTCCTGTTGAACCGCATTAAGCACTTTGATAATTTCCGCATTCGTTTCTTCTTTAATCTGCTTGATTTCATCGCGAATATATTTACCCGCCTGAGTGATCTCTTGCCTGGCATCTTCAAAAATTTTTGACACTTGTTCTTTTTGCTCAGCACTTAAGCCCAAACTAGCGGATAGGCTTTCCACCGCAGCATCTTTTTTCTCTGGAGACTCTTTGGCGCGGCTGGACGCCAAGCGGCCTGACCTTCTTTGCGTTTCCATCCTGCTTGGATAATTTGGCCTTCGTTCTTTAGCGACCTGCGCCCCGACAATGACTCCGGCTAGCACACAAAAAACAGCAAAAAACGCTAAATATACCGCGTTTTTGTTCACTATTGCCTCCTTCTAAAAATCAATTATTTTTTCGGCTCATACTTAGTATTGTAACCGGGATTATCTTCAGGCCGGAATTTATTCGGATAATTCCAGTCTGTTTTAATATTTACCATTACTGTTTTGATCTTCTTAAACACTTCGTAGGGATTGGATACGGCGATAAAATGATCGGCCAAGGGGCTACCTTTACTGGTAGTTTTTCCGGTAGAAATATGGATGGAACCGACACCCAGCATATTTTCCAGAGGATTAACGGTCACTTGGATATCGGTAATTTTATCGTAATCCAGGGCGCTAAAATCAATTCCCCAGAAACCGCTCCGGAGCATTAACCTCTTATTCGTAATCGCATAAAATGTGTTTTTGTGCACGAGAATCAGGCGGAACATATTCAGAATACTGCCCCAGAAAGGAAATAAATGGAGGGCAAAAAACGGGATGATAAACCCCGGCGGCGGGCTGTTTTCGGGCTTACCCAAATGCTGAATAAAACCGAAATAGTCGATGGCCCCCCAGATCAAGCCGATAACCAAAAAAGGAATCCCCGTAAACAAAAAAGGCCAAAACATCGGCTCCCCCACCCAAATAAATTCTTCATCTTCATCTTTTACGGCGAGAAACTGCTGCGGCAGGCTGCTGGGATTAAGCATATCTTAACACTCCTTTCTAATCAAATTATAGTCAGGCGATATTTTACCGGCTGCATCCTTAATCAGTATTATAAGCCAGACTGAAGAATTAACAAGAATATTCTAAAATAGAAAGGCTGTTTAAGCGGCAGGCTACAAATAAACAACATCCTCTTCATGGTATAAAGAAAGGAACAAAAGTAAATAATTTCTTAAATGCCGGGTAATTAAGAAATTATTCCGGATATGCTCTTTACCGTTCTCACCCAGCCTGAGCGCGTATGCCGGACTGTTTAAAAGTTGCTTAATCTCAAAAGCCGCACCCTGGATCGAGTGGCACAGTAGGCCGGAATATTTATGCTTAATCTGCAAAGGGATGCCGCCGACATTGGAAGCGACTACCGGCTTAGCCTTCCAGAGGGCTTCGGCCACCGTCAAACCAAATCCCTCCCGGATGGATTTTT
>JAGVOR010000071.1 GCA_020052635.1 Candidatus Omnitrophota bacterium | reverse complement strand
CTTGCCCGTACAGACCTCCTCATAGGTAGGGTTAGCCCGAGTTCCTCCGGCATAGCCGGCAGTAGCCGTGAGCACGCCTTTGACTTCCTGGAAGGCGGCTTGCACACCCCAAAAACATCCGGCGGCGAAAGCGGCTTTTTGCAGTTTTTCTACCTTAACCGGATCCATCTTTTTGAATTTTAGAACCACCCCATTTATACAATAGCGCTTACCGGTAGGCTTAGGGCCGTCATCAAAAACATGCCCCAAATGGGCATCGCAACGTGAACAAAGCACCTCCGTACGATGCATACCGAAACTATCGTCCGCTGCTTCCCGAATATTCAACTCTGAAACCGGCTCCCAAAAACTTGGCCAACCGGTACCGGATTCGAATTTTGTTTCAACCTTAAATAAATCCGTGCCACAACCAACGCAGACAAATACCCCTTTTTCTTTTTTCTTAGGAAGAACGCAGCCCTGGCTAAAAGGTTTTTCTGTGCCGGCCTGGCGCATCACCCGGTACTGTTCAGCAGTAAGTATTCTTTTCCATTGGGCATCGGTCCTAATCACCTTTTCCAGCTCCTCCACCTGCCCGGTCGAAAAATTGAAGATTTTTACTTTCTCCGGCTTGCTAAAAGTATCTGGCATACGCCCTCCCCATAGTAATATCGCTGCGAAAATTATTATACCTATCTTTTTATATTTATCCATCTAACAGGATTAGAGGTTTTTTGCCTTTTATTTAAAAACGGCAGCATCCATATTAATCTTCCGATTCACCCACTAAGCTTTCGTAATATTCGCGGTAATTTTCTTTCTTATCGCTCCCCCGCAAGGCAATCGCCGTGCGCGGATGCTCATCCAGGATACCGGTGATGGCGTAAGGAATAAAATACCCCCACTCGATCTTTTTCTGCAAAGGCACGAACTCTTTAGAGATTACATCCAGGATCGGCCGGATATCGTATTTTGGATTTTTCAGGAAACCCAGGATTAATTCCGTCGGGCAATTCCCCGCGGCCCGGCCTAACCCGTAGATTGAGCCATCCACATAGTTGGCATTATGGATCACCGCCTCGATCGTATTTGAAAATGCCAATTGCTGGTTATTATGGGCGTGCATCCCCACCTCTTTGGATTTAAGGATATTTTTTGCTTTTTTGATCAGAAATTCCGTTGTTTCCTGGTAGAGTGAGCCGAAGCTGTCGACGATATAAATAATCTGCGCCCGGGACTCATCCTCCAGCTGCTCTAAGCATTCGGTGAGCTCATTATCCAGGGCCCGTGAAATCGCCATAATATTAACCGTCGTTTCGTATCCTTTATCGGCGAAATGATTAACCAGATAAATTGCCTTATCGACATCCTTGACATAGGTAGCCACCCGGATCATGTCTACCGGGCTGTCTTTCTTAGGCACTACATCATCGACATCGACGCGATCAACATCCACCATCACCGAAATCTTAGTTTGCGACTTAATCCCCCGGATCACTTCGGCAATATCCTGGTCAGCGCAGAATTTCCACTTCCCGTATTCTTTAGGGCTGAACAGCCGCGGGGAATTTTTATAGCCGATCTCCATATAATCTATCCCGGCATCCGAAAGCGCCTGGTAAACCGAGCGCACAAAACGGGTATCGAAATTATGGTTATTCATTAAGCCGCCATCCCTGACCGTACAATCCAAAACTTTGATCTTTTCCCTAAACATAAAACCTCCGCTAAATGAGTGCTTGACTTACGCACACTCCTCGTGTGCGTAAGTCAATGCACGAATTTATACCCCTTGCTCCAAGATTCTGGTATTAAATGAACAGACAACTTACGGAAGCGACAGCGACGTAAGTTGTAGTCCGCCAGATTCTACGGCGGACGTCTGCGAATTCCGCCACCTGGCGGACACCGACGCAAATCCGATCTGCGTCGGGTGCTAATTCCGCTCAAATCGTAAAAATTCTAGAGAATTTTTACGCGCTTCTCCAGGCGGAACTTACCGATCTCCTATACTTTATTTGCTTTGCCTGATAAAATCCCTGATCGCTGCCTTATCCTGCGGTGAAATTTTGTTAAACAACACTCCGATCCGGTAATCACCGTTATCCAGTTCCGTATGCGAAATTACCTTCGCGCCTAATTCCATGCGCCGCGTGCGTTCTTGATTATATAAAAATAAATTTATAAAATTGAATTTAATCTGCAGCTGCGCCCCCCGGGGCAACTCAAGATCAGTCACCATCGCCATCCCGGTTTCGCTTAAATCCAGCATTAAAGCCTCTAAATCGTCTTTTAAACCTGTTTTCGCCCGCAAGGAATAAGGCTGCTCAATGCCGTAATTCAGCGTAAAAGCGGCACCCTGGCGTAAAGCCTTCCTGCGGTTTTTGTCTTGGGGGTTGACTGTCATGGGCTTAAGAAATTAATCAACCTTTTTTCTTCAAATGGTCGGGCGCGTTAACCGAAGTGATATTAGTCGACTGGATGATATATAATGGATTGCCTTCGGGATCAAACTCTCCGTCTACCCGCAGCACCTTAGTCGCTACCAGTTTCATTTTTACCACCGTACCGTCATCCAGCAAATACTGGTTCCAGCATTCGTTAGTTTGATTAATATCGATCGGTAAAGCCTCTACTTCCCTGCCGCCTAAATTAATTTTAACTTTATTTCCCATAGCTTCTCCGTTGGTTATAGCCGGATTAGCTCGTAATCCCGGCTGCCTAATCCGATTTCCTGAGCATAACGCAGCTGCCCAGAACCATCAGCTTGAGGATGGACCTTTTTAAAAATATCTTCACCGCATGACTGATTAACTAAATCCAGGCTCGCCTGATCAACGCTCACTGGATCAATAGAAGCCAGGATTCCTACATCCGCGGCAATGCGCGGATTATCTGCCCCCCAACAATCGCATTCTTGATTAATTTTGGTGGCAAAATTTATAAAACCGCACTTCCCTTTTTTATGCTTAAGCACCGCGAAACTATATTCTACCATTTTAAACTGTACCTGAGCCCCGGCGCCGAAATCAATAAACATCGCCATGGTCACACAGGCCGCCAGGCAACTGGCGCAACCGATACATTTAGCCGTATCCACGGTAGATTTTTTATTCACCAAAGTAACCGCTTTTACCGGACAAACCGCGGCGCACTCACCGCAACCGACGCACTTTTCAAGATAGACTACCGGGGCAGCATTACAATGCTGGGCTAACTTACCTGAACGGGTCGCGCACCCCATCCCGACATTCTTCAGCGCCCCGCCAAAGCCGGTGAGGATATGGCCTTTAAAATGGCTGACCGCAATCAAGGCTTGCGCATCGATAAAAAGACGGGCAACTTTCGCCTGCCGGATGAATTTTTGGTTAATCTCGACGCTAGTAACTTCCTCGGGCCTTTGGTCATTCGGGATAATGACATCCGCATTGGTGATTTTTTTCGTAAACCCGTGCTGATAAGCTAACTTCAGGTGCTCTGAGGAATTCAGGCGCTTGCCGCGGTAAAGCGTATTGGTATCTGCCAGAAATACTTGCGCCCCTTGCCCTAAAGCGGCATCCACGGCCACTCTGATATGTTCCGGATGTACAAAACCGGTATTGCCCTCCTCCCCGAAATGCAGCTTAAAAACAGCCCGATCATTTTCTTGAAGGCAATCTAAAACCTTGCTTTCCTTAATCAAACGGGCAAACTTCTGATTGATCGATTTTCGGTTGTCCTGGTTATCTACTCCGATAAAATATACCCGGCTCTTCATATTTTTAATGCTTGCCGCTGCAAAAACAATAAAGGACTATGAGTATCGCCTAGTCCTTTATTGTTCAAACTTAAGTTTTTGCGGGAAAATTACTTTTTTAATTCGGATTTTATTTGCCTCTCCGCTTCTAACCAGTCACCCAAAGCATCACCCGGAGCACCTTTGCGTTTCTCAAAAAGCTCCTGAGCCCGTTTACGAATCTTATCGGATACGCTTTCTCCAAACATTGAACCTGACCCTCGTTTCTTATCTTTCACTTTTACCGCCATGGTTTTACCCTCCTTGTCGCTAAATAAACTATATATTTATTAAGTATAATCCGTCCAGGCGCATAAATCAAGTTTAATTTAAATAGTGCAAGCGCAG
>JAGVOR010000099.1 GCA_020052635.1 Candidatus Omnitrophota bacterium | reverse complement strand
TGCTCTCCAGCATCTGGGTGGCGGTAATGACAAATTTTCCCGCGCGGTTGCATTTCTTAATGATCATCTTCTGGATAACGGGGATTTCGTAAATCGGTAACGATACCCCCATATCTCCCCGCGCGATCATGATCCCGTCTGCCGCCCGGATTATCTCATCGATATTTTTTATACCTTCCCGGTTCTCGATCTTGGCAATCACCTTGCACCGCAAACCTGCCCCGAGCACTCCCCGGACATCCAGGATATCCTGCTTCGTGCGCACGAACGACTGCGCGATATACTCCAGGCCGTTTTTCACGCAAAAATGGATATCCTCTAGATCTTTGCGGCTCATGTTGCCGAAATCAAGTTTTGCCTCCGGGATATTTACGCCCTTATGCGCTTTCAACAAACCCCCGATAATCACTTTTACCTGCAGGCTGCGCTTAGCGCGGCCGATAACTTCTAAAGAAATATTACCGTCATCGATGAAAATTTGGTGGCCGTTCTTGATCGCCTTTAAAGATCCCTGATAATCAAAGGGTATTTTGCCTGCTGTGCCTTCAATCTTTTCTTGCGTCAGCCAGAAAATCTTTCTTTTTTTAAGTTCAATTTGGCCCGCTATCTGGCCTATCCTGATACGATGCCCCTGAAGATCACCCAGAAGCTTGATGTGCCTGCGATACTTGGCGTTTAGAATCCGGATAATAGCGATCCTACGCAGCAACTCCTGCGGCTTGCCATGGGAAAAATTTAACCGCGCAATATCCATTCCAGCAATCATCATCTTTCTAATTACCGTTTCGTTCGAAGAGGCGGGGCCCAGCGTACAGATTATCTTAGTCTTAACCATAAATCTCCTTTCCATAAAAAAACCATCCCGCATTCGCATGCAGGATGGCGGTCCGGCCATCAAAAATCCTCCAGAAGCTATACTTCCGGACCCATTTATAATGCCGCTACGCAATAGTCATTATATTATAACCCATCCTTTATCGGAAACAAACTATTTCCACCGAACGAAACTGTGCGTTTGTGCTCTTTGCTGCCCATTCAACGTTTCGGCAGCGTGGTGATCCATCTGGTAAACATAAATCCGAGATAAATCCCGATTCCAAGCACAAACCCGATTAAAATCAGCCGCAAAATCAGCATATCTGCCCCTATTTAAGCCCTTTTAAATATTTATAATAATCGCTGTCCGTGGTCAAAATAACCGTCGAACCGGCATCGATAGTGTTCTGATAAGTCTCTATCGTTTTAAGGAAAGAATAAAACTCCGGATTCTGCGAATACGCCTGAGCATAGACATTGATTGCCTCAGCATCGGCTTTTCCAACAATAGATTGAGCCTGCCGATAAGCTTCTGAAGTAATCAGTTTTAGTTCCTTTCCTACCTGCCCCTCGATCTCGGCAGATTTTCCATGACCTTCCGAACGATATTTCTCAGCGGCACGTTTCCTTTCCGCGATCATCCTGTCATATACTTTATTACGCACCTCTTCCACGTAATTTATCCGCTTGATACGCACATCCATAATTTCAATACCGTATTGCGGGGCAAGCACCTTTGCTTTATCCAATATTGAACGCGTCAACTGCTGCCTGCCGATATCGATCCGCTCCAGCGCCTCTTCACTGACAATGGCGTCCTCTCCGAGCTCCTTGCTTTCTAATATGCGGTTTGAATCCCTTACCGCTTCAACCAATAAATGGTTAGTAACGGCATCGCGCGTGGCCGAGTTAATAATGTCATCCAGCCGGCTGGAAGCGTTTAATTCATTACCTACGGACTGCAGGAATTTAAGAGCGTCCACAATCCTCCAGCGCGCCATCGTATCTACCCAGATATATTTTTTATCTTTTGTGGGGATTTGATTAGGGTCCCCGTCCCATTCCAAAAGCCTCTTTTCAAAATAATGCGCTTCCTGGATAAACGGTGTTTTGAAATGCAGCCCTGCTGAAGTTATAGGATCACCCACAGGTTTACCAAACTGGGTAATTACCACTTGCCTTGTCTCATCCACTATAAATAACGCGCCGCTGGCAAGGGCAAGAACAACGCAAATAACCACCGTAACCATGAATCCTATAAATGTGCCTAAAGGTCTCTTTTCCATTATTCCCTACCCCCTTTCCTGCCTATATCTAATAACGGCAGTATGGAAGATTGCCTTGGGTCAATAATATATTTATCTTTTACCTTGGGCAAAACCTCGTTTAATGTTTCAAGATACAGCCTCTTCTGCGTTATCTCCGGCGCTTTTTTATATTCGGACAGGGTTGCCAAAAATCGCTCGGCCTCACCCTTGGCCCTGTTTATTTTATCAAGAGAATATCCTTCCGCCTCGCGGATCGTCCGTTCCGCTTCGCCTTTGGCCTTAGGGATAACCTTATTGTATGCCTCCCAGGCCTGATTGATCATCTTCTCCTTCTCCTGTTTTGCCTCGTTTACTTCGTTAAACGCGGGCTTTACCTTATCCGGAGGATTTACGTCCAGTAATTTCACCGTGATAACCTGGACGCCGGTTTGGTAATCATCTAATATCTTCTGGGTTTCCACTTGCGCCAGATGATCTATTTCTTCTCTTTTAATCGTGAGCACCTCATCGACGCTATAATCTCCTACCAGGCGGCGCATAACCACCTCGGAAACATCGCGGATGATATTCCGCGGATTACGCACAACGAAAAGTAACTTTATCGGGTCCTTGATTTTGTATTGCACTATCCAGCGCACATCGAGTATGTTCAAATCTCCCGTGAGCATTAAAGACACATCCCGGTTTTCCCCGAAAGTAAGCCGGGAGGACGGATCCTCTCTCCCTGTGCCAAACTCCTCTTTAAAGATTTTCTCTACCTTAATCGGCGTAACTTTTTCCACGCCGAAAGGGATCTTGGCATGCAATCCGGGCGAACTTAATCTAATGTATTTACCGAACCTTTGAATTACCCCGACCTCATCCGGGCCGATTGAATAGATTAAACCCTTGAGGCCTGATAATATTAATAAAGCTGCGATGACTATAGGGATCTTTTTTGAGAAACTTGCGAATTTCTTTTTACCCACGTCAATTATTTCATCAGGGTTAGGAACATTCTGCCAATCCATATGGCCTCCTTTCTTGTCCGTAGGTTAATAAAAACAAAAGCCGCATTCTACTTTCGTAGATGGCGGCCCGACCATCCAAAACCTTCAGGAAACTCCCTGAACCCATTTTCTTTAATATATCAACTGTCATTTAGTTTACTATTATTAAGCTTCTTGTCAAGCCTAATCGTAAATCTTTTCGTAAATCACTTTTAATCGCAGGTTAAAAGTGATCGCACTAATAACAATTATTAATATTTGGTAGTGATATGCGACAAGAGGAAGCCTCTCTAAATTCGCTGGCCTAATTATACAAACAATAGCTCAATCTCATGAATATTTCGGATTTAAAGAGGTAATTCCCTGCAGGCAGGCTTGCCGGAAGATGCCTGCCCTTCCCGGCTCTCCACTCCCTTCAAACGAGCGTAGATCGATTCGCCCTGTCCGGTCTTTTTCAGCTATAAATTACGCAAGTCTTTAACCGGAAACAAATCACAACAAATTTATGTATGCCACCCCGCAATCAGCCAATCTTCACTTCCACTGAATGCTCTATTCGATCATCAATGAGCCGTACCGCCATTTCCTCCTGCGCGGCACCATCCACCTTAATAGAAGTAATGCGGTCCGATAATCCTGAGCACACAAAAATAATATGATAGAAGGTCTCCCGGTAGCGGTAATGCAGTTTCCAAGAGGACCAGCCGGCGGGAAGGCACGGTTCAAAATAGATCCGGTCCACTTTCAACCGGACCCCCAGCAAATACTTTACGATAAGCTGATACATCCAAGACGCAGACCCCGTGTACCAGGTCCACCCTCCGCGTCCGACAAGACCAACAGAAGCATACACATCTGCGGCCATCACAAACGGCTCCACCTTGTAAACAGCGCACTTATCCGCAGTATCGCAATGATGTATCGGGTTGATCATGTCGAACAACTCCCAGGCCCGCTTTTTATCTCCTAAAACCGCAAAGGCGATCACCGCCCAAACCGCAGCGTGCGTATACTGCCCCCCGTTCTCCCTCACCCCGGGGACAT
>JAGVOR010000053.1 GCA_020052635.1 Candidatus Omnitrophota bacterium | reverse complement strand
TTAACGGCCGGGGTGTGCTTTTCGGCAGCCGCCTCAAAAGCTTCGGCGACCACCGTACGGCGATGAGCCTGGTGGTTGCAGCCTATGCTGCTTGCGGAGATTCCCGTATTGATGATATTCGTTGTATCAGCAAATCTTTCCCGGGGTTTCTTAAAGTATTAAATAGCCTAAATAAAGCTAATTAAAGGTCCTTAGCCCGGACATCTGAACAAAGCTTTGCGGAAGATTATATTTGACAAAGGGTTTAAACTCTGTTAGAATCTTTTTCACGCATAATTTCAGGAGAAAATATGGGAAAATGGAGTCCGCAATTAAAAAAAGTGATTAATTATGTTTTAGGTCTTTTCTCTAATGATATGGGGATTGATTTAGGCACGGCCACGACCCTGGTATTCGTTAAAGGGGAAGGGGTGGTGCTTTGTGAGCCTTCGGTGGTAGCAATTGAGCGGGGTACTTCCCATGTTTTAGCGGTAGGCGAGGAAGCTAAACGTATGCTAGGGAGGACTCCCGGTAACATTATCGCTATCCGGCCGATGAAAGACGGTGTAATCTCCGATTTTGAGATTACCGAAGCGATGTTGCGGTATTTTATCAAAAAAGTACATCATCGAAAAGTTTTAGTCAGGCCGCGGATTGTGATTGCTATTCCCTCCGGGATTACTGAAGTTGAAAAGCGGGCGGTTAAAGATTCCGCAGAACGGGCCGGAGCCAGGGAAGTGTTTTTGATCGAAGAACCGATTGCCGCTGCGATCGGCGTAGGGCTGCCGATTCAGGAGCCGATCGGCAACATGATCATCGATATCGGAGGCGGCACCACTGAAATTGCCGTAGTTTCTCTTTGCGGTACGGTTTTCTCCAAATCCATCCGGATCGGCGGAGACGAAATGAATGAAGCGGTAATCGAATACCTCAAAAAAACATATAACCTAATGGTCGGTGAGCGCACAGCCGAAGATATCAAAATGAAGATCGGCTCGGCTTATCCTTTGGAAGAAGAGATGAGTATGGAGGTGAAGGGCAGGGATCTGGTCGCCGGTTTACCCAAGACCGTTACGATTACCAGCGAAGAGATCCGCGAGTCACTGCAGGAGCCTCTGCGGGCTATTCTTGAATCGATCAAGATATCCCTGGAGCGCACTCCTCCGGAGCTGGCTGCGGATTTAATCGATCACGGGATTGTGATGGCCGGAGGCGGTTCATTGTTAAGAGGGTTGGATAAATTAATTTCCGAAGAGACAGGCCTGCCAGTGCATGTTACGGATGACCCGGTTACCGCAGTAGCTAACGGCACGGGAATCGTCCTGGGTGAAATTCAATATCTTAAGAAAGTTACCGTGCCGGTTAAAACCGAGATGCGTAACTAAAGTTAATCTTCCCGGATCCTTTGGTTTTAGCTTAATTTAAGCTATAAACCCTGCCTGCCGAATGGCAGGCATATTTTTTCGATCAAATTGTTTAAATTACCACGCAGAACCGTAATTAATTTTATCCTTCCGGCTTTAGTTATCCTCCTAATATTTAATACTTTGACCTGTTTCAAAAATCCCGTGCAGAGTGCTTTTAAACCGCACCTTTCCTTTATCGGCTTGATCAAGAGAGAGGTTTTGGGGATTATTTTTTATCACCGTAATATGGTGCTGGCGGAAAAGCTCCAAAATGATATTGCCCTTTTGCGTTGGAAACTGTTTGATTTGCGCGAACTTGTTCAGGAAAATACCCGGCTTAATGAACTACTGAATTTTAAGCAAAAATCTCCTTTACGGCTTCTGGCGACCCGGGTGATCGGCCGCTCTCCGGATAGCTGGAGCTCCAGCGTAATAATCGATAAAGGCAGGCATAACGGGATTAAACCTGGAATGGCGGTGGTTAGCTTTAAGGGGTTGGTCGGCAGCATCATTGAGAGCGCGCAAAACACCGCAAAAGTTTTATTAATTAATGATCCCAATCAGGGGATTTCTTCTATTGTTCAGCGCTCCCGCCAGGAAGGCTTAGTCAGCGGCACCTTAGGGACTAATCTGATTATGCGTTATCTTCCGGATGATGCAGATATTGTAATCGGCGATATCGTTGTTACCTCCGCATTAAGCCAGGTTTATCCTAAAGGCCTTTTAGTCGGCCGCATCGTCAATATCGGCAGGGAATTTTCCGGCCTTAACCGTTATGCGGTAGTTAAGCCGGCAGTGGATCTCTCCAATGTCGAAGAGCTCCTGGTAATTATCCCATGAAAAAATTTTTAATTATCTTAGCCATCATCCTCCTGGCTACCCTGCAGTTAAACTGGCCGGGTTTTTTATATTTTTTCCGTTGTCAACCCGACCTGCTCTTAATTTTTGCGGTAGCCTTGGTTTTTTATACCGATTTTAAATTTGCTTTATTCTGCGGAGTTTTATCCGGGTTAGCCAAGGATGTTTTTTTGCCCTGGAGTTTAGGGGTCAATACGCTTTTATTTTCCATCTTGGTTTATGGGGTATCCCGGCTTAACCGCCAGATCTCCAGCGATGAGTTTTATGTGCGCCCGGTGGTAGTGCTGGTTTGCTCCCTGTTAAATAATTTTATTATCGGCTTGCAGAGTGTTTCTGCCGGTAATATTATGCCGCCGGGCATATTTTTGCGCAATCTGATACTGGTGAGCCTTTACTCAACCCTAATATCGCCTTTAATTTTTAAGCTGACGGAAAAAATTAACGCTCTGGATTAATCCATGGAAAGAAAACATATTATAAATTTCATCGTCATCTTTTTATTTTTCCTTTTGGCCGCCGGATTGTTTAATTTGGATGTCCGCCAAGGGCAAAAATTCCGCCGGCTTAGCGATAGTAATTGCATCCGCCTCATCTCGCAATTTGGCAGCCGGGGAAATATTTTAGACCGTAACGGTAAGATCATCGTGGATAATAAGATTTCCTATGATGTGATGATCTTGCCGCAGGAGAAAGAAGATGTCGAGCGGGCCTTGGCGCTGATTAGCCGGGTTTTAGGGGTTGGAATTAAAGAGCTGAAAATAGAATTTAAGAAAAATTTTGTTTCTTCCAGCGTGCCGGTCTGCGTCGTTGCTAATATCAAGCCGACCGATGCGATTGTGTTGGGTGAATACAAGATTGAGCAACCCAACATCATTGTTACTTCTAAACCGCTGCGGCATTATCCTTACGGGTCATTAGCCGCTCACGCTATCGGTTATCTGAACGAGATTGACCGCTGGCGGCTGACTAAGCTTGAAGATTACGGTTATAAAACTAAGGATATTGTCGGTTTCGGCGGGGTGGAAGAAAAGTACGATTACTATTTACGCCAGGAGGAAGGCGGCCTTTCGGTTGAAGTCAACCACCGCGGTAAGTTTACGCGGGTTTTAGGCTTTGAGCCGCCGCGTAACGGTAAAGATGTTAGGTTAACCCTAGACTTATCCATCCAGAAAATCGTAGAAGAAAAATTAGAAGGCAAAAAGGGCAGCGTGATTTTGATGGATCCCTATACAGGCGAGATCCTGGCGATGGCCAGCTTCCCCGGCTTTAATCCTGCGATTTTCGTAAATAAGAAAACTAAACAGATCGCCGCGTTATTTCATGATTCCGACGCCCCGTTCTTAAACCGCGCCATTGCGGCAAGCTATCCGCCGGCATCGATTTTTAAGGTGGTGGTAGCTTCAACCGCCCTGGAGTTAAAAAAGGTCAATACTTCCACTACTTTTCTCTGCCAGGGGCAAACGATGGTCGGGGCCAGAAAATTTAAATGTTGGGATACTCACGGCCCGCAGGATATTTTTCAGGGTATTGCGCATTCCTGTGATGTGTATTTTTATAAAGCGGGATTGCTTAGCGGAGCGCAAAATATTCATGATTATGCCTTAAAGCTGGGGCTAGCTCATCAAAGCGGCTTCGACCTGGCGCAAGAGACAGCCGGTTTTATTCCTTCGCCTTTATGGAGAAAGCTCAATAAGTTTCAGAACTGGTACGACGGTGATACTGCCAACTTAAGCATCGGGCAGGGTGAATGCCTGGTTACTCCGCTGCAGGCGGTCAATCTGATGGCGGTATTTGCTAATCGGGGGTACTTGTTGACTCCGCATATTGTTAAAGCCGTGGGGGAAGTTGATTTATCGGCCCGCAAGAACAAAGCTGTTGCCGTTCCCTTAAAGAAAAAGACCGTCGAGGTTGTAGCTTCCGGGTTGCGCCGGGCAATTACTGATCCTAAGGGTACCGCAAATGTTTTGTCTTCTTTAGCGGTGAAGGTGGCCGGGAAGACCGGTACCGCTCAGGTCTCGCGCGGCTCAACCCATGCCTGGTTTACCGGTTATTTCCCGCAAGAAAGACCTCAATATGCAATCTGTGTTTTTTTGGAGAACGGCGGCCCCGGGTATGCGGCTTGTGTGGTAGCCAAACAGATTATCGAGGAGATGTATAACCAGAGGTTAATATGAGAAATTCTTTCTTTAAGATTTTTATCCTCGCCTTAATTATCGCGGCCCTGGGGATTTTATCGATTTACAGCAGCACCTATCAGAAAGAATCCGCTACCTGGCAGGATATCTATAAGCGCCAGATCCTTTGGCTGATCTTCGGCCTGGTCTGTTTTTTTCTTTTCGCGCGCCTTAACTACCGTAAGCTCTGGGATGCTAATTATTTTATTTACGGGGGGGCTTTATTTTTACTCTTTTTGGTTTTTACTTTAGGGATAATCAGGCTGGGGGCGCAGCGTTGGTTAAGATTTGCCTGGTTTAATTTTCAGCCTTCGGAGTTCGCTAAGCTGGCGGTGATTATATTTTTGGCGCGGTATTTTAGCCGTAAATCAATTAACGATACTTCGCTTTTATCGGGAAAGTTCGGGATCTTCCGGGGGATTATTTTGCCTTTTATCTTTGTCGCCGTCCCGATGTTCTTGATTATTGAACAGCCGGATTTAGGCAGCGGGTTAATGCTGATGCTGGTTTTTGTCGGCCTGCTTTATTTGACTAATCTCCGTTTAAAATATATTTATACTTTATTAGTTACGATGATTTTACCATTGCCTTTATTTTGGAATCTGCTGCATGATTATCAGAAGAAAAGGCTGCTGGTTTTTCTAAACCCCAACATCGATCCGCTGGGTGCCGGTTATACGATCATTCAATCGCGGATCGCTATCGGAAGCGGCGGGTTCTTCGGCAGAGGCTGGCTGCGCGGATCGCAAAGCCAGCTGTATTTTTTGCCGGAGTCACATACTGATTTTATTTTCGCTACTTTTGCCGAACAATGGGGATTTATCGGCGGCGCCCTTTTGATTTTATTGTATTATTTAATTATCCGGCAGGGATTTTTAATTGCGCAAAGAACCCAGGATGCCTTTGGCAGGTATTTGGCTTACGGGATTTCGCTTCTCTTGGCTTTACAGGTGTTTATTAATATCGCGATGAATATGGGGTTGGCGCCGGTGGTTGGCCTGCCTTTACCGATGATGAGTTACGGCGGCTCAAGCATGCTGGTGACTTTTATCGCACTGGGTATACTGGTAAATATCGACCGGACGAGGAATGTGTTTTAAAATAAAAATTACCGTTATATAAGACTAGTAATTTTTATTTTACGTCGACCGTTAAATTAAAATCGCTCTAATTAAACCGGTACGATTTTAATTTACACCTGGCGATACAATATTCGAATATTAACAAAGCGCATCATTTAGGTTTGAGCCAGGTGTTTACTCTATGCTTTTGAAACACCAAATCCAGGCATAGGTCGACGATGTCCGTATTATCAAGGTTTGAGGCCGGTGTAACCGGTAAGTTAACTATGATCGAAGACTTTTTAAATAATGTCCATCGTCCCGGCCAATATCTGGGCAATGAATGGAACGCCGTAAAAAAAGATTTTAAGGCGGCAGAGGTTACTTTTGCTTTGGGGTTTGCCGATCTTTATGAGCTGGGCATGAGCAATTTGGGCCTGCGGATTATTTACGGAATTTTAAATAATTTGTCCGGAGTGGCCTGTGAACGGTTCTTTGCCCCGGAGCCGGATATGGAGGCGGTTTTAAGAAACTCCCAAACCCGTTTATCCTCCTGGGAATCCGGACGGAATTTATCGGATTTTGACTGCTTGGGTTTTTCACTGGGGTCGGAATTAAATTATACTAATGTTTTAAATATCCTGGATTTAGCCGGCCTGCCTTTATTATCAAGCGAGCGTAAGATAGATCATCCTTTGGTAATCGGCGGCGGCCCCTGCACCCTTAATCCTGAGCCGCTGGCGGATTTTTTTGATCTTTTTGTAATCGGCGAGGCGGAAGAGGCCCTGCCTGAATTATTGAATTTATACCGTAAGCTTAAAGCTGACTATAAAGCGCAAACGTTAACCCGTCAGGAATTGTTATTGGAGCTTTCCGGAGTCTGCGGTGTTTATGCCCCACAGCTCTATCTGCCACAATATGATGCCGCCGAGGAATTGATCAGTTTTACACCCAGATTTAAAGGGCTGCCACTTAAAATAAATAAACGGATTATCGGCGATTTTAATCAAGCTTATTTTCCCACCGACTGGATTGTTCCTTATGTGCCGACAGTGCATGATCGGATTACTTTAGAGATCATGCGCGGCTGTCCTAACCGCTGCCGCTTCTGCCAGGCCCGCACTCAATATTATCCTTTAAGGATAAGAAGCAAGGAGAAGGTAAACGCATTAGCCGCTGCAGCATACGCAGCCAGCGGTTATGAAGAATTATCTTTGGCCGGCTTATCCGTAGGGGATTATCCGGGGATTGAGCAGTTGGTAAGCGGCTTAACTAAAAGTTTTAACTGCCGGGGTGTTAGCCTGTCCTTGCCTTCCTTAAAGGCCAAGACTTTGTTAGGGAATGTATCGATGTTGATCGCTAAAACCAAAAAGACCGGTTTAACATTCGCCCCGGAAGCCGGAACCCCTCGATTGCGCCAGGCCTTGGCTAAAGATTTCCCGGAGGTAGAATTTTTTCAGGCGATTGAGCAGGCATATGCCGCAGGCTACCAGCATTTGAAATTATATTTTCTGATTGGCCTGCCCAATGAAACCGAAGATGACTTAGCGGCGATCATTGATTTTGCCAAGCGCGCTTCCGAGGCCAAAAGAAAAATCTCCGGCGGCCCCGCGGCAATTAATATCAGCATCAATCCGCTAATCCCTAAACCGCACACTCCTTTTCAATGGCTAGGTATGGATTCCCCGGAACTCATCCGGCAGAAACAAAATTTCCTGAAAAACTACTGCAAAAACCGCCGGCTTAAGCTTAATTTTCACAACACCGAAATGGCTTATTTAGAAGGGGTGCTTTCCCGCGGAGACCGCCGTTTGGGCAAGGTGATCCTTTCCGCTTTTAATAAAGGGTCCAGGTTAGATGCCTGGAGCAATTATTTTTCATTTGCCCGGTGGCAGGAAGCCTTTTTGGAAACCGGGGTTGATCCCCAGCGCTATCTTGTCGGCCGATCTCTGCAAAAGCCGCTACCCTGGGATTTTATCGATGTCGGCATTTCCAAAGAAGATTTACTGGAGGATTTTAACAAATCTATTGCCAGATAGTGAGTTAGGCGGTATAATTATCCATAAAATAACTAGCGCGAAGGAGAATTATGGATAACAAACTCAATCGTTTTTCCTTAAATTCCCGCACGGTTAAGCAAAAGCTGATGGTTGCTTTTCAGCTGATGTCTATCCTTCCGTTTTTAGTCTGTGTTTATCTGCTTTCGATCTATATTTTTCCCAGGTTCGGGGTGAAACTCGAAATTATTATGTATCTGGGGGTTAGCGCTTTTTTGGCGGTGGTGGGGCTTTTGGTAATCAAAGAGGTTTTTGACCGTCTTACCTCGGTGGCTAATGAAGCCAAGTTGATCGCCGGAGCAGGTATCCGCCGTAAGCTTGAAGTCGGACAGAGCGATGAGGTAACTGAGCTGAGCAATATCTTGAATCATCTCACCCTGCGCATCCGGAATAATATGGAGGAGCTTAAAGCTTACAGTGAAAATACCACTAAAATTAATCTGGAGATCCAGAAAAAAATAATCGTTTTATCGAATTTGATGCAGATTAGCGGTTTGATTTCGGAAGGCGCCAAATTTGAAGAGACCTTGAAAATTTCGGTAGAAAAATCCCGGGCCCTGGCTAATTCCGAGGCCGCGTTTTTGCTTTATAAGGAAGAAGGGCAGGATTATTTGGGCCTTAAGGTCGGCGACGGAATATATCCGGATGATTTATCGCAGCTTAAGCTTAGCCTCCAGGATAAAATTTGCCAGAAAGTTTTTAATCTAAATAAGCTTTTGATCCAGGATGCTCAGAGTAAGCCGCAGGAGGCATTAAACGCCGATTTTACTGCTTGTCTGCAGTTTAAAAATTGTTTAGCCATGCCGATATTGTTAAAGGGTGAGCTCAAAGGTATCTTGGGGATTGCCAATAACCGGGAGGGTTTTGCTTATCAGCAGGATGACCTGGAGTTGTTGGATATATTTTCCAAGCAAATTGCCGTAGCGATGGAAAATGATATCCTGGCGCACCGGGTGGAGAAGCTGGAAATTAAAGACAATCTTACCGGTTTGTATAACCGTTATTTTATTGATAGCCGGCTGCAAGAGGAGATTAAGCGGGCGATCGCTTATCAGCGGCCTTGTGCTTTTGTTGTTTTTGATATTGATAATTTTAAAGCTTACCGTGAAAAATTCGGATTGATCTTTGCCGAAGCGGCGTTAAAAAGAGTGGCCGGTTTAATTCGCGAATCAATTAGCGAGGTTGACCGGGTGGGCCGCACCGGGGATGATGAATTTTCTTTGATTTTACCGGAGAAAAATAAGCGCCATGCCCAGACGGTAGCCGAAGAGATCTGTAAAAAAATTAAAGCTGCTTTTTGCCAGGGGAAGGATGCGGATGAAAGTAAATGTTTGACATTTTCCGCCGGTGTAAGTGAAAACCCACTGGACGGGGTAGCGGTGGAACAGCTGACCGCCAAAGCCAAGGAGTTGTTAAAGAAGGCTAAGGCTTCAGGAAAAAACAAAGTAGTAGTTTTTTAAATGAGGGGTAATCAGGGTGATTAGAAGAGTTAATAATCGGCCTTTAGGGGAGTTGCTCATGGAGCGCGGGATTATCAATCAATCCCAGCTGGATGAGGGGCTTAGAATTCAGCAAGAAAAGGGCGGCCTCATCGGGGAAATACTGGTTGATCTGGGGTTTGTTAAAGAAGATGATATCGCCCAGGCTTTAACCGCGCAGTACGGTTTTCCTTATCTGCCCTTAGGCAATTACGATGTTGACCTGGATATTGCCAGCATTATTCCCGGCCGCGTAGCCAGGCAATATCTTTTGGTTCCGATCGATAAGATCGGCAACAACCTGACGTTGGCAATGTCTAATCCGCTGAATGTTCAGGCGATTGAGGATGTTGAGCTTTTAAGCGGCTGCAGCGTGCAGACCTTTGTTTCGACCTCTTCGGATATTAAGAAGGCGATTGAAAAGTATTATAAGGATAAAGAATGAGTTGGTCGATGGCCTATAGTCGATCGTCTATGGTTGTGTCTATCGACTATCGACTATCGACTATCGACTAAAACATGCTATCTCTCAAAGACCGGCTTACCGATTTATTAATCAATAATAAACTTATCACGACCGCCCATCTCGAGCAGGCGCTTAAACTCCAGGCCAATAAAGGCGGAAAACTCAGCGATATCCTGGTTGAACAGAAGTTCGTTAAAGAAAACGACTTGATTCAAGCCTTAAGCGAAGGGTTGGGGCTGCCTTTAATTGATTTAAAACGCTTTAAAATCGACCCGGAGTTAGCTAAAACTATCCCGGTTGAAATTGCCCGGCATTATCAGATTATCCCGATCGCGAAAATGGGGGACACGATTACCCTGGCGATGGCTGATCCGCTCAATATTTTTGCGATCGACCATGTGCAGGCGCTTACCGGATTTCAGATCAATCCCATTATTTCTTCCGTTACCGATATCAATCAGACCATCGAATTATCCTATCCGGATACCGCCAAAGGAATTATCGAAGATTTAGTGAAGGAAATGACGGTTTCTTCGATTGAGTTAATCAAGGAGGAAAAAGAAGTTTCTCCCAGCAACCAGGAGCTGGACCGTATCGGCCACGAAGCCCCGGTAATTAAAGTGGTGAATATGATGCTGGAGGATTCGATTAAAAAGAGCGCTTCCGACGTATTAATCGAACCGTTTGAAAAAAAGCTGCGCGTACGTTTTAGGGTCGACGGCATGCTGCGGGAGCAAAAAGCCCCGCCTAAAACAATGCATGCTTCAATTGTTTCCCGGATTAAGGTTATCGCCGAGCTGGATATCGCCGAGCACCGCCTGCCCCAGGATGGCCGGTTTAAAGTAAAAATTCTTAACCGCCAGGTGGATTTCAGGGTTTCCATTCTGCCATCCAGCTTCGGGGAAAAGGTGGCTTTACGTATTTTGGATAAGTCGCAGGTCAATCTGGATGTTAAAAAGCTGGGGTTTAGCGGGCACGCTTTAGAGGTTTTGGCGAAAGTTTCGCTGTTGCCTCACGGGATGATTTTAGTTTGCGGACCAACCGGTAGTGGGAAAACTACTACCCTTTATGCGGTTTTAAAATCCGTGGATAGCCCGGACAAAAATATCGTTACCGTTGAGGATCCGGTCGAGTTTCAGCTGGAAGGGATTAACCAGGTGACCGCAAAACCGGAGATTGGGCTTACCTTTGCGGCGGCCCTGCGTTCGATTTTACGCCAGGACCCGGATATTATTATGATCGGAGAAATCCGCGATTACGAAACGGTAGATATTGCGATTAAAAGCGCCCTCACCGGCCATTTGGTTCTTTCCACCCTGCACACCACTACTGCCGCTGGTGCAGTAGTGCGTTTAGTGAATATGGGGGTAGAAGCGTATCTGATCAACTCTTCTTTGGTTTGCGTGGTCGCCCAGCGACTGGTGCGTAAGATCTGCACATATTGTATAGAGTCGTATATCTTAAAAGGGGATATCGCTAAAAGTTTAAAATTAGAGGTGCAAAAAGAATCTGAATTAAAGTTTTATAGAGGCAAAGGCTGCCAGCATTGCTTTAATTCCGGCTATGCCGGCCGAACCGTGATTGCCGAAGTTATACAGATAAGCCAAAAAATCCGGGATTTAATTCTTTCCGGTTCACAAGAGCAGTTTATCAAGCAGCAGGCCCGTGCCGAAGGGATGAAAACTTTACGCGAGGACGGGCTGGAGGCGGCGCAAAAAGGTTTAACCACTATTGAAGAAGTATTAAGAGTTACAGCTCCAGACGAGTAAAAATAATCAGTCGATAGTCGATAGACGATGGTCGATAGTAAGACCATAGATTTTTCCATAGGCTATCGTCCATCGACCATAGACCCAAATATGCCATGCACTCATTAAAAGAAAACATAGTCGAAATCCTTTTAAAAAGCAAGCAGATCACCAAGGCCCAGCTTGAGAGGGCTTTAAGCTTGCAAAAAGAAAAAGGTATCCCTTTAAGAAGGGTCTTGGTGGAGGAGGGGATTATTACGGAAGATGTATTGCTGTCTTTATTCTCCGAACAGCTTTATATGCCGACTTTACGTTTGGCTAAATTCAGGTTTGATCCCGATATCGTTAACCTGATCCCGGAACGCATGGCTAAGCTTTACAATACCGTTCCTTTATCCAAAATCGGCTCGACTTTAACCGTGGCTATGTCGGATCCCTTGAATATTTTCGCCCTGGATGATTTAAGCAATTTTACCGGATGCAATATCGATATCGTTTTGAGCCCGGAAGAAGAAATTTTCCGGGCGATCGAGACCCAGTATCGCCGTGAAGTTAAGGAGATGCAGAATATCCTGGATGAATCGGCCCTGGGGCGGGGCTTGGGGCAGGATAAAAATGTAGAATTATTTAAACCCGACGAGATCGAGCTGTCTAACGCCTTGCAGGAAAGCGAAAAAGCTCCCATCGTGCAACTGGTGGATATTATCCTGGCTCAGGCGCTAAAACGGCGGGCCTCGGATATTCATGTGGAGCCGGAGATTGATTGTTTGCGTATTCGCTATCGGGTCGACGGTTCCCTGCATGATGTTTTGAGGGTCCCTAAAATTAATCAAAACGCGATTTTAGCCCG
>JAGVOR010000061.1 GCA_020052635.1 Candidatus Omnitrophota bacterium | reverse complement strand
GGCGGCCCGCAGGATTATCTTTTAGTGCCGTTGTTGGGGTCTGGCCTATCCATTACCGGCGGGTTAATCGGGCTGTATATTGCTTTTAAAAAATTCCGGCTGGAATTTATTTTACAAAAATACGCGGATATCAAGCGGGAAATTAAAACCGGGTGGGATATTTTTATCTCCATTCTGGCGGTCAACACCTACACTACCAGCCGGGTTTTCGCCTTGGGGCTTTTAACGAATAATACCCTCACCGGATATTATTCGTTGGCGGAGCGGATTGCCAATGTTATCCAAACCTTCCCCCTGGATTCATTCACTCGGGCGGTTTATCCCCGGATCAGTAATGTATTTGCTAAAAATAAACAACGGGCACTTGCCATCATGTACCGGATTCAGGATGGAATTACCCTGGGTTTTGTGGTTAGTTTACCGATGGCGTTTTTTCTGGCTCCCTGGATTATAACTTTAGCCTGCGGGAGAGCTTATCCGGAAGCTGTTTTGACTTTACGGCTGCTTTTGGCGGCGGTATTTTTTGTCGGGGCCAATAATTTTAAGGTCCAATTCCTGCTGGTCTGCGGAAAACAGGATCTTTATGCCAAAATCCACATCCTGGCTGCCGTAACCGGATTACCGCTAATCTTTATCCTGATTGAACAATTTTCTTATGCCGGGGCGGCCCTGGCTACGGTGTTTACTGAAGCGGGAGTTTTTATTTTAACTTCGTTGATTGTTGAAAGGCTGGCAAAGAAAATTTCCGGGCGGTAATTATTTGTTTACCTGGTTGCCGATACAGAGGATCTCCTGAATACTGCCGTCATATCCGATAATTGCTTTATTTGTCCAAAGAATCCGTACCCGCTCCCCATTACTGCGCATATTTTCATTTTCATTTACACTATGTTGGTTGGGATTTTCAATAATCTCCTTAAGCATTGCATTCAGATCTGCGCCGGAGCGGTCAGTTTTGGGCACGATCGTACCGATTACGCTTTCCCCCAGTAAATCTTTCTCCTGGTATCCGAAAAACCTCTGCCCGAATTTATTCAAAAAAGTAATATTACCGTAAGTGTTCATTAATAAAATAATGCTGTTAGCATTCTCAACGATATCTTTATATTTGTTTTCGTTAATCATTTAATTTACTCCCTATGGTTGGCAGAGTAGCTCAGCCTAGGATTGAGGTGAGATAATTCAATTAGATTTCATTTTAAAGAAGTGGTGGCGGAGAGTGGATTTAAACCACCGACCAAGCGGGTATGAGCCGCGTGCTCTATCAGGCTGAGCTACTCCGCCAAAACTTAAATTTATCAGAAGCGTCGAGTGGATTTTCCCCCAACTATTTACCGGGGGACGCTCCCTAGCTTAAATTTATCTTTTCCGGTAAGCTTCTAAATACGAATCACAGTAAATATTTTTGTTTAAGATCAACTCCGCGGTAATCAGCGTATCCATTAATTCTTTATCCTTGGGATCAAGTATAGCAGAATCTAAACCGGATGCAACTGCCATGGTTAAAAAAGTCCGGTTGATCAAGCTGCGGTTTTTAGCGCCTTGAGAAATATTGCTTAAGCCGATGACCGTTTTACCGTGGGGGCTGGAGATCATTTTAAATTCAGCGATGGTCTCCAGGATATCGCGAATTTGGTTCTGCGCGACATTGACCGGCATGACAATCGGATCTAAATATAAATCCTCAAGCGCAAAACCGCTTTGTCCGGCTTGTTCAAGTATCCGTGCCGCCAGCTCCAGGCGCTGGTCTTTATTCTGCGGAATCCCCTTGGAATCGATCGCAATCCCGATCAGCTTGGATTTATATTGCTTGGCCAAGGGGAGCAGGATTTGGAGTTTTTCGATATCTGCCGTCGTAGAATTAATTATGGTCGGGTTCTTAGCGGCCTTTAAGCCTTCCGCGATCACCTGAGGTTTACTGGAATCAAGGCACAACGGCTTATCCGTTACCTCGCCGACCACCTCAACTAACCAAGGTAAATCAATTAAAGGATTTTTAGAGGCCGGCCCGCAAGATATATCCAGTGCATCCGCTCCGCAGGCAACCTGCTCCAACGCGCATGATTGAATAACTTTTTTATCCCGCTCTTTAAGCGCCAGGGCGATATTAGCATACATCCCGTTAATCAACTCACCAATAATTAACATTACTGCCCCCTGAATAATCCATCGGTATACCATAAAACATTCTCTGCGGCCTTCGGGTGGCGCATAACTAAAATATCCGCTCCGGACTGAATAAGGCTAGTGGCAGTCAGTGTTTCCCAGGCTATTCCCTGTCGGCCATCAGCTTTTGCTTCCTTGACCCTCCAGGCTTCTTGGCCCACAAAACAAATAAACGGACAAGCTAAAGTTTTATCACCCGATAAAGCAGCCAGCCTGGCCCGTTCCATAATAGAATAAGCATATTCCAATCCGTAGCCTAAAGCCCCAATCGTCGGATCAATTACAATCCGTTCCAAACTTAACCCCATATCGGAAATTAAAATATTCAACTGCTTGGCGATATTAATGTCGATGGGGCTTTCAGCAATAATACTATGCCCATCAGCCAGGACGCTGGCCACTAAGGTTTTATAATTATCCTGCACTGCCGATCCAATCAGGCAACGTTCTCCTTTAGCTGCCTCGGAGCAGGCCGGAAGGACTAAATTATCTTTAGCATTATCACCGCTGCCGGTAATGATCAAGGGAACTTTTATCTGGTTTAAAAATTTGGAAACAAATTTAGCTGCTTCCTGAGGGCTGCGATCGCCAAAATCAGGATGGGTACCTTGCATCTTTAAGCAGATCAAATCCGCCTTAAACTCATCGACGCATACTTGGGCCCAGGTAAACGGGTCATTAATCGCTCGACCGTATGCTGTCATTAATTCCTGCTCAAAATCTACCGGCGCAATATCCCAAATTTCAAAAGCAATCTTGGGCCGGTTAGGCATAACCCCTTCTTTAAACATTAAAGGCAAGGCTGTTTGCCCGCCGATTTGCACCGTTTGGCTGCGTGAGCCGCCCTCTGCCGTTTTAGCTCCGATCGTTACAACCGAGATTGACCCCGGCCATTTCTCAAGTACTAATTGCGTTTCCATATGCGTTCCCCCAATTCACTGATCGCCACAAGGACTGGCGCGGCCGCTGCCAAATCAAAGATCGATTTGCCGGCTAAGCTTAATTTTTCTACTTGAGCATCCAGAGGCAAATTACCCAAATACTCCAAGCCCGTATCTTTAATCCTGTCATTATGCAGCTGCTGGTTAAAACGGTTGACCAAAAGAAAACTTTTTTTAACCTCAAATTTTAAAGCCTTGGCCAATTCAAATATTCTTTGGGCAGATTTCAAGCCAATGCTCGTGGGATCAGAAACCACCAGTAACGCATCCGCCTGGCGGCTAGTCCGCCGCGACAAATGCTCCAAACCCGCTTCATTATCGATCACGATATAATCGTAATTATCAATCAGGTTGCTCATTAATCCCCGCAGCAGATTATTCACATAACAATAGCAGCCAGGCCCTTCAGGCCTACCCATGCTTAACAGATCAAAACCATCCTCTTCGCTGATTGCGGTTTGCACCTGATGCTGGATAAAACGCTCCTTGGTCATTCCTGCCGGGATTTTATCCGGTTGGGCCGAAATCTGATCCAGAATCGACCCTAAATTAGCCGTTGATTTAACTCCTAAGGCCTCAGCCAGATTACTATTGGGATCCGCGTCAACCGCTAACACTGATCCGGATTTTTTTTCGGTCAAGACACGGATAATTAAAGCAGCGGTCGTCGTCTTCCCTGTTCCACCTTTACCGGCCAAAGCAATAATATAAGCCATTTAGAACCTCACCGTAGGAAATTTAGTTAGATCCGTGTGCGGAAAGAATAGAGCCTGCCCGTATTCTTCCATATAAGCCGGATCGACCGATAATTCAAAATAGGTGATCTTGGCGGCCAGTTGATCAGCCATCGCTTTTGCCTGGGCAGAAAGCAGTATCTGCCTTGAACCGGCTAAAGAGCTGTTGCCGATAAAAATAAATTTTGAACGCGGCAGATCCGGTAATAATCCGATATTAACGGCATTATCAATATCCAGGTAGGTGCCGAATCCTCCGGCAATAAATATCTTGGAAATCTCAAAAAAACCTAAATCCAGATGCCTGGTTAAAATCGACACTGCTGAATATATTGCCGCCTTGGAGCGCTTAAGATTATCGATATCCGCCTCATTAATCACGATATCCGCCGAAGACTGCAGGTCTTCTTTAAAACAAACCACAAATTCTTTACCGTTATCGGTTTGGCGGATACGCTTACCTTCAGCTTTAATCCTGCCGCTTTTATCAATTATACCGGCAGCCAGCATGGCGCTGAGCAAATCAATATAGCCTGAACCGCAAATCCCCCGCGCCGGCTTATTTTGGATCGTCGTATAATCTACACTGAAATCGTCTTTATTAATACTTACTTTCTGGATTGCTCCGCTTGAGGCGCGCATGCCGCTGGAAACCCCGCTGCCTTCAAATGCCGGGCCCGCCGAAGCAGCGCAGGCAACCAGAAAATCCTTACTGCCCAGAACGATTTCCCCGTTTGTGCCGATATCGATGAGAATACAAGGATCTTTTTCTTGGTATAGCCGGCTGGATAAAACACCGGCAGTCGTATCTCCACCTACATAGCTGGAAACTCCCGGTACGCAATTCAAGAGGCCGCGGGGATTAACCTGAATCCCTGCTTCAGAGGCCCGCAGGGCAGGAAGAAAATTTGCCGTCGGCACATACGGATGTTTACGGATGTGGCTGGGGTCCATACTCAAGAGCAGATGGATCATCGTGGTATTACCAGAACAAACAATCCCGTAAACATCATTCAGATCTACTTTTTGTTCCGTAATTAACTCTTTAGTGATTTGATTAATCGTATCTGTAACCGCCAAATGCAGTTTTTCTAAACCGTCGGCCTTGGCCGAATAGAGGATCCGCGTGATCACATCGCTGCCAAAAACCGCCTGCTGGTTATAGGTAGCTTTGGTGCCCAGGATTTTTTTTGCATTCAAGTCGATCAGCTGTCCGGTAATCGTGGTCGTTCCGATATCGAAACAAAGGCCGAAATTCTTATTTGCGGTATCTTGCGGTTCGATGAGCAGGATTTCAACCGAATCATCGCGCTTGCCTAAAGTAACGGTAACCTTCCAATCGTAATCGCGTAACAGTTCTCCTAATTGCCTGATATTGAATAAACCGGTTTCAATCACCCCAAAATCACCTGCCCCGCGTAAGCCGCGGTAGAGCCTCTCTAAATCACTGATACTGTCATTTATGGTTGGCGCCGGAAGTTCAAGATAAATTTTCCTGATAAAACCCGAATCGTCAAAAGCTTGATCTTCAGAAGTGCCTCTAATTATTTGAACATCTTCGACTTTGGAGTATAAACCCGCCAACCTCTCTTCCAATTCTTCAGGCGTAAGCTTATCAAAATTAAGCCGTGAATTTTCCGGGATCAAAACCTCTAAATCACTATGAATTGTCGTCAGACAGGCTAAGTAAACATTATCTTTTTTCTCCTGCGCGGAAATCATGCCGCAAGACCGGGTATTGACCTGCCCGCTTTTAAGAATAACTTTACACCTGCCGCAAATTCCTTCCCCGGCACAGCCGGAATTTATATATACCCCCGCGGAAATCGCAGCGGTAAGGATAGTTTTATCCTTTTCAACCTCTACCGTCAGATTGTCAGGAAAGAAAGTAACTTTGTATTTTTGCATAAGCTTTCAGTTAAAAACGTAATTTGCGGCTTAATGAAGATTTTTTAAAAACGCGGGGAGGCCAGCGGCTTCTTTGGGGCCGACAACGATCTTAAATCCCGACTGATCCTCAAGGTCCCCGCTGATCATCGCGACATAACCGGGAATCACTAAATTTTTATGCCCCACCGTTTCTTTTACCCCCGAAACAGTTAAAGCTTTGGTAATTGCCTCGGCGTTAAATTTTTCAGCCGCCCAGGCGGTCAGTACCGACATACCCTGGGTATCGACACTTAAGATATAAGCGGGAACCTTACTTGATTCAACTTCTCCTAAAACCGTGTAGTAACTTAAAGAAAAATTAGTGGTCACTAAAACCGGGGAGCTTGGGTTAACCGTTCCGATCGCGTAAAGCTTAGGGTCGATTTGCAAGGGTTTTTGCGGGTCAGTATAAATATTTTGCCTTAAGGTCAAAATGGAAAGCGCCTCCCAGGCCTCCAAGCCTTTAATCAAAACAATCCCCGCATATTTGGAGATATAAGCGGCTGCCTCCATCGCCTCCTGGTAAGGATCAGCCTGATCGACAATCGCCAAAACAGGATACCCCAATGAACGGTTTAACTTTTTCAAGGCCTGCCGCCGGATCTGGGTAAGATCCCAAATCTTATCCGCCAGGGGCTTAATGCCGGTATCGAGAATTAAATCTTTTACCCCGCAAGCGTTAAGCTCCTGCGTAAGCTGGCTGACCTGGTCGATATTCTGCCCGCTTACCACTAAAGGAAGATCCAACTCCTTAGCTAATTCGCCCAGAGATTTAAGATTCTGCCGGTTGGCAGAATAAAGCAGCGGTTTACGGTCTTTTAATAAATAAGCTGCCTGCTTCAAAACCGCCGGATCATTACTGATTAACATAAGAGGTAAAGCAGTATGTTTAAGGAGTATGGCGGCTGCCTGAAGAAACCTTGCGCCGTCAGCATTTTGTTTTAAAGCCACCAGATTGACCGCCAGCAACTGGCCAACCCGCTCAAACTTTAATTGGTTGATCTTTTCAAGCCGGAGGATAATTTCATCATCTGTCAAGGAATCATCAATAATAAAACCTACTCCGGTGGGATTGCGGAATTTTTCTTCATGCCTGAACATTACCGTTTCATTACCCAGCTCAAACCTGAACTCATTCGTGCCTAAAATAACCGGTTTAATCGGGGGCAGGGCTTGTGCCTCCAGAATATCTTTAGCCTCCGCGCTGACAAAAGGGCATTTTTCAATCGGCAAGGCTTTTTTCGCCAGTTGCATAGCAAAAGCCAGGCAGGTAGCCAGGCCGCACTGCCGGCAATTGGTCTTAGGCAACAACTTGTAAATATCCAAACCTGAAAGCGCCATCACTATCCTCCTGTGCCAAAAGACCCGGCATGATTAATTAGGCTGGCCAGGTAACCCGCCCCAAATCCGTTATCAATATTGACTGCCCCCACCCCCGGAGAGCAGCCGTTTAACATCGTCAAAAGCGCGGACAACCCCGAAAAACTGGAACCGTATCCGCAGCTGGTCGGTACCGCTACAATCGGAACTTTAACCAAGCCGCTGATCAAGCTGGCTAAGGCCCCCTCCATTCCCGCGACCACTACGATCACCTGAGCCTTTCTTAGTTTATCCAAATTACTCATCAGGCGATGTACCCCAGCGACCCCAACATCATAAAGTTTTTCTACCCGGTTACCCATCACCTCTAAAGTTTGCGCAGCTTCTTCAGCAATAGGAATATCGGCAGTCCCTGCAGAAACTACCAAGACTAAGCCGCCGGATAAAGTTTGAGGCCTGCCCGCATAACCAATCTTAGCCAGTTGATTGTATTTTAAAGCAGGGATTGATTTCTTTAAAAATAAGAAAGTGGATTTTTCCAGCTTGGTCAATAACAGCTTTTGGCCGGAATTGGCTATTTTTTCGGCGATTTTCTTTAAGTGCAGGCGATCTTTACCCGGGCAGTAAATCACCTCGGCAAAACCTCTGCGTTGCGGACGATCAGTATCGATTTTGGCAAATCCCAAATCGCAAAATCCTTTACCGGTGCGCATCTTCTTACAAACCCCGGTAAACCAAATACCCTAAGAGAACGACCAGGAACAACGCAAAAAGATAAAAATCATTAAAATAAAAAAAATCGCTGATTCTGCCGGTCAGGGTTTCAGTTTTTTCTTCTTTAACAGTTTTAGAAGAGAGGCCGTGCTGCTCTTTCTTGTATTGCTCAACCTGTTCTTTCTTAAACCTTAAATATACACCCCCGACTTTATAACCCGGCAGGCGCCCGTTTTCGGTTAAATCCAATACATCTTTCTCGGAAACCCCCAGGAGAATAGCCACGTCCCTGACGGTGAGCATTTTTTCTTCAGTCATCGTTATTTGGCGATTTTACCTGAAGCTACCCAGGAATCAATCGCTTTACGTTCAAATTTCCAATCATTATTCTCTTTATTGCCCGGCACCTTCCCCGAATTAG
>JAGVOR010000059.1 GCA_020052635.1 Candidatus Omnitrophota bacterium | reverse complement strand
TTTCCCGCGGCTATAAAGAAATTGTTTTGACCGGTATCTGCCTGGGTGCTTACGGCAGGGATTTAGATGCTAAAACTATGCTTGTTGATGCCCTGAGGTCCCTGGAGGCGATCAACGGTTTATATAGAATCAGGCTTAGTTCGATAGAGCCCCAGGATGTAAATGCCGAATTAATCAGTTATTTGTCAGGCAGTCAAAAAACCTGCCGTCATTTGCATATTCCTATCCAGAGCGGTGATGACTATATTTTGAAGCGGATGAACCGTAAATACAAGAGCAAAGATTATAAAGAGCTAATTATCAAATTAAAGAAAAAGATCCCGGGCATCTGTATCACTACTGATTGTCTGGTCGGGTTTCCCGGCGAAACCGATGTAAATTTTAATAATACGCTTAATTTAGTGAAAAACTGTATGCCTTTAAAGGTACACATTTTTCCTTATTCGGTGCGGCCGCTGACCAAGGCCGCAGAATTTAGCGATCCCATTGACCCGCAAGAGATCAGCAGGAGGTGTGCCCGGTTGGCTAAGGTCGCCGGGGATTGCCGTAAACTAATTATGCAAAGCTATGTTGGAAAAGTAGACCGGGTTTTAATTGAAAGCGGGGTAAGAGGTAAGCTTGCCTATTCAGAAGGGTTTACCGGCAATTATTTACCGGTTAGGCTGCCTTTTAAGCCTGGAATTAACAATAAGATTGTACCGGTTAGGCTGACTGGCATCCGACAGGGCTTTTTGGTTGGGGGAGATGTTGACAATCTTTAAGTTTAAGGGTATATTTGAACTTATATGAAACAGCGTATTTATTATCATCATACGGATTGCGGCGGGGTAGTTTATTATGCTAATTACCTGAATTTTCTGGAAGAAGCGCGCACGGAGTATTTTGCTAGGAAAAACGCCCCGATTAAAGATTTGGCGGATTCTGGCTTCATGTTTGTGGTTGCCCGCCAGGAGATCGATTATAAATTTCCCGCGATATATGCCGATGAGCTTGAGATTCAGACACAGATCGGCCAGATGACGGGGGTACGGATCGAATTTCTGCATGAGGCCTATAATCAGAATAAAAAACTAATTATCAAAGCCAAAACCATCCTAGTTTGCGTCGATAAAACATTAAGACCCCAAGCTATTCCCGAAGACCTGCGTAAAAAATTAAGTTAGCCGATTAAGTTCTAATTTTGAGGTGAATGATGAATAGGTTGCTTAAACTTTTGAAAGTTAGGCGGAGCATCCGGCAATATATAAATAAGAGTATACCGAAAGAAAAGCTGCAAGAAATTATTGATGCTGCCAGGTTCGCCCCTACGGCTAGGAATTTGCAGCCCTGGGAGTTTGTGGTGGTTACGGATAAGCTTAAGCTGAATTTATTAGCCCAGTTGGCCGAAAACGGGAGATTTATTGCTCAAGCGGCAGCCTGTATCGCGGTTTTTTCCGCAGACACAAAATATTTTTTAGAAGATGGCTCGGCGGCTACCTGCAATATTCTTTTAGCGGCAACCGCGCTGGGAATCGGCTCTTGCTGGGTAGCCGGGGATAAAAAGCCGTATGCTGTCCAGGTGGGCGGTCTTTTAAATGTGCCTACCCGGATGAAACTGGTTAGTATTGTGGCGTTAGGTTATCCAAAAGTCAGGAATGTTTTTAAGCCGGTACCTAAAAGGGAGTTAATAGATATACTGCATTGGGAGGAATTCTAGTGGCTCAAGGCAATATGGGGCTTATTTGGTCGGGTAGTTCGGGTTGCCTGTTGCCGTTTTTGATAATTTTTAATTTATTCTTTGGCAGATTAATCTTTGATTCCGCGTTTTTATGGCTTCAGGTAGAAGCGTTATTAATCCTTATTTTTCTGTTGCAAATTAAGTTTTTAGTCTCCAGGATTAACCGGCAATTTTACGCTACTACCGCGGGTTTAGGCTTCCGGAGTTCTCCGGCTGGAAAGCATAAACCTTCGGGTAGAATTATAGACATTCAAGGCCAGGAGATTAATGATAACGAAAGGCCGGAGTAGCCGTATTCTTTTGTTTTTAACCTGCGATGAGTAAATCAACCTTAAGGCATAATTATATTGACAAGGATTGATTTTGTGTTAACATAATTAAAATTTTTAGCTCAAAGGTAATGTAATAAAATGAAGTTTTGAAAGGAGCGTAGCAAAAATGGGATTTGATCTGTTGTTATTGGCACCGGTCGGTTCGATTTTAGCCCTGGGTTTTGCTTTTTATCTGGCCTTAAGCATATTGAGAATGGATGAAGGTACGGATAAAATGAAGGAGATCGCCCAGGCTGTACGGGTGGGGGCTCAGGCTTATTTAAAGAGGCAGTATTTAGGGGTCTCGATGTTTTTTGTCGTGGTTTTCTTTATCCTTTTGGGCATGGCGCTAAAAGGATATTTGGTTATTTTTGTGCCGTTTGCGTTTCTTACCGGGGGTATTTTTTCCGGTTTATCCGGGTTTATCGGTATGACTATCGCGACACAGTCATCTAACCGGACTGCTCAGGATGCCTCCCATAGTTTGAATTCGGGTTTGCGGGTAGCTTTTTCCAGCGGCGCGGTTATGGGGCTTACGGTTGTGGGTTTAGGCCTATTAGATTTGAGTATCTGGTATTATTTCCTGAATTGGTATTATTCTATTTATCCGACTCCCTTAGGTACGGATAAAATTGCGGCAATTACTTCTACGATGCTTTGTTTCGGGATGGGTGCCAGCTCAATGGCACTGTTTGCCAGGGTCGGCGGAGGTATTTTTACGAAAGCTGCCGATGTTGGCGCTGACTTGGTGGGTAAGGTAGAGGCAGGTATTCCTGAAGATGATGCCCGTAATCCGGCGGTAATTGCGGATAATGTCGGGGATAATGTCGGCGATGTTGCCGGGATGGGGGCGGATCTTTATGAATCATATGTCGGTTCGATTGTTGCTACGGCCGCTTTAGGGGTGGCTGCTGGTTTGGGAGTGGCGGGAGTAACGGTGCCGATGGTGATGGCTGCCGTAGGCGTGATTGCTTCGATTATCGGAACTTTTTTTGTAAAAAGCGGCGAGCAAGCCAGTCAGAAGGTCCTCTTGGCTGCTTTGCGTAAAGGGGTGTTTACCAGCTCTTTTATTGTAGCGGTGATTGCGTTCTTTTTGATTAAATATACTTTAGGTGTTGAGCATTTAGGTGTCTATTGGTCAGTACTGGCAGGTTTGATCGCGGGGGTGTTGATCGGTTTATGTACCGAGTACTATACCTCCAGCGGCTTTAAGCCTACCCGTTCAATTGCCGATGCTTCATTAACCGGGCCAGCTACTGTAATTATCGGCGGTATTGCCGTAGGAATGATGTCTACTGCAATTCCCGTGATTATTGTTTGCGTG